>JBDSVO010000078.1:0-32683 GCA_039927215.1 Gemmatimonadaceae bacterium | reverse complement strand
ATGGCTTTTGCGGCGTATCGCGCCCCTGCGCCAATTCTTCCAGGCGAGCCCGAAGCTCGCGGATCTCCGCCCGCTGCGCCGCGATGAGCTCTCCGATCAGACCTGTAGCGAACAAAACACTTCCAAGGATGAGACATGTCTCGACCAGATTGAGCAGTGGACGGAAACCTTCTCCCGCAAATATTCGCCATAGCACTGCAGCGATGCCGACAACTACGCCGAGGACGAACAGTGCTGCACCGAGCATTCCAAACAGCAGGAGCGGCTTCTTTGCAAACCGCAGCTCGAACCAGACGGCAAGCATATCGAGCACGCCGATTGGAATTCTTGCAACCCCGAACTTCGACTTTCCCGCATGCCGCGGATACAGCGGGACAGGAACCTCCGAGACTGTGAATCCGTGCGATACCGCCATCACGACCATGTACCGGTGCCAATCCGGTCGCGCCGGAAGAGACTCCATCACCTCGCGTCGGTATGCCTTCACTGAATTCAGATCGCGAACGGGAACGTGAAAGAGACGCTGGCTCAGCCGGTTGTAGACGCCAGATACGAACGCCTTCTCGTACTCGCCTTCCTTGTAGCCGGTGACCATATCGGATGTACCGTCGAGCACGGGCGCGACAAGCCGTGGAATGTCCTCCGGCTTGTACTGAAGATCGGCGGGATAAAAAACGAGCACCGAACCGCGGGAATGCAGATATCCGGTGCGAAGGGCTTCGGCGATTCCTCGCCGGTACCGGTGGCGTGCCGCCGTGAGGAATGGATACTGGCCCTGCAAAGAGCCGAGGACCGCCCAAGTATCGTCGATAGATCCGTCGTCGACTACGACGACCTCGTACATTCCGGGGTTCTGCGCGAACACCTCCGCCGCCTGTTCCATGAACGGCGCCAGATTCTCCGCTTCGTCTTTCGCGGGGACGAGGACACTCACGAGCGGCCGGCGCGCAGCACTGTAAACTGGCGTGGTCTCCGACCGTACAGATGTCATACCCGTTTGCGCATCCTCGCTGAAAGGACTCCGAGCTGATCGCGATACTTGGCCACTGTCCGACGAGCGATCTGTACTCCGCTCTCGCGCAGAATATTCACGATCGCCTGATCTGTCAGCGGGTGCTTGGGATCCTCTTCCTGTACGAGCTTCTCGAGCTGCGCCTTGATGCCGCGTGCCGAGACGTCTTCTCCATCGGTTGTCGCCAGCCCGGATGAGAAGAAGAACTTCAGCGGCAGCACTCCCCTCGGCGTCTGAACGAACTTCTCGTTGGTGACGCGGCTCACCGTCGACTCGTGCATGTTGATCACCTCCGCGACCTCCCGAAGGGTGAGCGGCTTCAGGTACTGTACGCCCTTGTCGAAGAATTCACGTTGCCTGTCGACGATGTAGTTCATCACTTTCAGCATCGTCTGACGACGCTGCTCGATTGCCTGAATCATCCAGTTGGCCGAGTTGAGCTTGTTGGAGATGAACTCCTTGTTTTCTCCCTCGAACTTCTTCTTGTCGCGAGCAATCTCCTGATAGGTCTTGCTGAGCTTTAACCGCGGCAGGTTCGCGTCGTTCAGGAAAACGTGATAGTGCCCGTCGATCTTGTCGACAATCAGGTCGGGAATGATGTAATTGTCGCTGCCACTGCTGTAACGTAGTCCAGGCTTCGGATCGAGCTTCGCGATCTCGTCTGCAGCGCCCTGCACGTCGGCGGCGCTAATGCCGAACCGCTTGGAGATCTCACTCCAGCGGTGCGCGATCAGCTCATCGAAGCAGTCGTGCACAAGCCGGTACGGGAGTGATTGCTGCAGGCCGGCCTCCTTCAGCTGCAGGAGCAGGCATTCCTGCAGCGTTCGCGCGGCCACTCCCGGTGGATCGAGGCTCTGCACGGTTTCCAGCATCTTCTCGGCTTCCTCGACCGTGTATAGCGGAAGGTCGCCGATATCCCTGTCCGCCTCCTCCGCGGCACGAGTGACCACGTCGTTGAGCGAAGAGACTACTTCCTCGACTGAGGTTGCAAGGTACCCGTCGTCGGCAATGTTGCCGATGAACTCGTCGGCGAGCAGCATCTCGCGCGGATCAAGCTCCAGCAGGCTGACCTGATCGCGAAGGTGGTCGCTCAGGTCGCGAGTCGCGACAGTCACGGGCTCGAAATATTCCTTCTCCTCGTGCTCTTCCCGTCTTCCGCCTGCGGTGTCGAACCCGTCGAGGAGTATTTCCTCCCAGTCAATCTCTTCGCCCCGCTTCTCTTCCTCCGGCTGCTCGACTGATTCGGTCTCGGTCTGCTCTTCTTCTTCTTCCTCCTCTTCGACCAGATCAAGGAACGGGTTGTTCAGCAGCTCTTGCTTCAGGTGCTGCTGCAGATCGAGTAGCGGCATGTACAGGAGATCCATCGCCTGGTAGAGGCGAGGATTGATCTTGAGCTCCTGGCGAAGCTGCGTGGATTGGCTGATTCCCGGCTTCACGACGCTGCTCCGGCGACGCTCAAATCCGAGAAACGGTCACGCAGGCGCGCCGTCAGCGTCGGACCGAGATAAATCCGGGCAACCGTGTCGTCGAACACCAGATCGCGTACGGTGCCCGAAACCTTGACCTGACCGTCGAACATGATGTAGGCCCTGTCGACGATGTCGAGAGTCTGCTCCACGTTGTGGTCGCTGATAAGGACGCCGATTCCACGGTGCCGAAGGCCCGCAACAATAGTCTGGATGTCGTGCACCGCGATGGGATCAACGCCGGCGAACGGCTCATCGAGCATCATGAATTTGGGATCCGTAACGAGAGCGCGGGTGATTTCGAGCCTCCGACGCTCACCCCCGGAAAGCGAGTAAGCCTTGTTCTTACGCAGCCGCTTGATGCCGAGCTCATCCAATAGCTTCTCCAGTCGGCGTTGCCGCTCGGCTTTTGAAAGTGGCAGCGTCTCGAGTATTGCCAGAATGTTGTCCTCGACGGAGAGCTTTCGGAAGACGGACGGCTCTTGGGACAGATAGCCGATTCCGTGTCGTGCCCGCTGATACATCGGCATACCTGTGATGTCCTTTGCATCGAGGAGAATGCGTCCTCGCTCCGGCTCGATCAAGCCGACTATCATGTAGAACGTAGTCGTTTTTCCGGCTCCGTTCGGCCCAAGCAGTCCCACGATCTCGCCTTGTTGCAGCCTCAGATCGACATCGTTGACGACCGCGCGTCGCCGATACGTCTTTACCAGGCCCTTTGCCTCGAGGATGCTCCCCTTCGGGGCGGGACGCAGCTCTCGCAACGGATCGGTCGAAGCCTCTTCACCGGCGTGCAGAAAGCCCTCTGCCGCCTCGAGCTTGTTCGGGCCAACGTCGCGCCAGAGCTTTTCCGATAGCTGCAGTCTGGCATCCGGGTCCTCCGAATCCGGCGGCGGGCCTAAGAGCGCGCCATCACCAATCAGGCGTGGGACAATCGAGGTAGCGATATAGCTGCGAACTTCATCCAGGCTGAGGCGCCCAGCTTCACGCTCGGCATCCTTTCCCTCCGTACGCAGGGCGCGCAGATAATCATCGCGATACCGAATCACGACATCGTTGAAGCGCGCCGATCCCGAAGCGTCCGCTTCGTGGATAATCGAGCCGACGGCGATTGAGATGGAGCGCTCGTCGCCCGAGAGCTCTCGAATTATTTCGCGAACGCGAGGTGGAAATGACGGCGACGGTGTCACTGGATTCTTCGGATGCGCCCGGGAGGAACGCTCGTCGCGGCCGGAGTGACGCCTGAAACGGGAGCGTTAGCATCGGTTGCCGGTGCTACCGGTCGCCCGGCCGGCAGCGGCTCGATGTATACGCCGGAAGCCTGCTCGAATACCTCGACGCGGGTGACTTCCCGATTCGCGAACAGCACGGTAATGATTTTTCCCTTCACGTAATTGATGTTCGGCAACGAGCGAACGCGTGCATCGGCCGCAAGTTGATGGAACGATGTTGCGTTCCCCGTTGCGACAATCCTCCTTGGCTGCGGCTTCGAGATCGTATCACTTTGCGCGACGCTGTCGAACTGCGCGATGATCGTGTCCCCGCGCATCCAGTCGCGGTCCCTCGAAATAACATGGATCGTGTCGGGATTGCTGCTCGCGTACGCGTTACCGATTGCTCTCACTTCACGGATCCGTTGCCCCGGCATCACGACATCGATGGAGTCGGCGACAATCTCGCGATCCGGAGAAATCGAGCGGGCGGGCTTGTTTCCCCAGGCTATCACTCGCTGCAGCTTGTCGTCTTTCAACCGGAGGTCGACAGTGTCGGCAACGAGCTCGAGGTCTTCACTGAGTGCATGACCATCAGGCGTCGCGACGACTCTCTCGAGCACGCGATTGTTGGTGTACAGATTGATGACTCCGCCGCGAAGGGTAAACGGCCTTTCGCCTTTGCTCACCACCGAAGGTGAGCGCATCAGCTTCGCGAACTCGCGGCGGCTGTCGAGGAATGCCGAGTCACCTTTGGCGAGGACGTCCGGACGTGTGATCTCGACCGCGCCCGAAGCGAACACCTGGTTCTCCCCTTCGGATACGATCTGGTTCGCGACCACGTTCACAGGCTCTGCAGGCTTGCCATCGGCGGTGCGCTCGATGAGCCGCATTGTCGGATGTCCAGTCGCGACTGCCTTTACGAGCGGTCTTGACGCAGTGGCGCGGTAGTAGTCCACAATCGGTCCGCGCATCGTCGTTCCGCTCTGAAGGACGGCGTTCACGTTTCCTTCAGCGCGCAGGCGATCCTCGAGCTGGTAATACGTCATCCTGTCGGAGTCCACTCTCGCCCGCGTCTCGCGGTAATGGACATTCCCAATCAGGTATAGAACGCTCTGATCTCCGTAATACTCGGAGCTGTCGGCGATGATCGTGTTGTCCTGTCCGCGGCAACGGTAGAGCACACCGCCACCCTGGAAGATGTTGTACCTGCCGCTTGCCAGCTGGATGGCCTGTGTGCGGGTATTTCCTGTCGGCGATTCGTAGTCAAGCGTGCACTCCTGTGGAGCCTGCGCCAGAAGCTTGGCTGGAGCGGCGGCGCACACGAATGCAAGAACTGCTGTGAAACGAGCTCTCACTGATCGGGTAGCACCACAGTGCCTGTTGTCCCGCTCCGCGTCTTCAGGATGCGGACGTTTTGCATATTGGGGTCGGAGCGAAAGCCTACCCCTTCGACGCGGCGGTCCGGCTCGGTAAGCACGAAGGCACTGTCGCTGGAAATCTGATTGGCCACCTGATCGTACTTCAACTCGGGGCTCACGAGCCGACGGCCCTCTTCGGTTACGACCACGACGTTATCACGCGCGGTCATGTTTCCGGTGCGGCTCAGATACGTTCCGCGCCGAGACGTCAGATAAGCATCCCGTGCGCCGCTGGTCGTGAAAAACGTGAGCCCGACATTCCGGAGCTCGACACGCGTATTGTCCTCGAAAAACAGGGCGGTATCCGCCTCGAGCTCGGCCCGTGACAACCCTTTTTCGGTGAGGTTGAACCGCGCCTTGAACATGATCTGATCGGCGGAGTCGACCAGCGGCGAGCTACCCACGACAGGGGGCTGCGCCTTCTTGTCGCATCCGATCAGCATGCCGCCGGCGAACAGTATTGCTGCAACGATGAATTCCATCCGCTTCATACCACTCCGGCCCGCATCAGGTCATGTAAATGGACGACGCCCACAAGCCGGCGACCGTCCTCGACCACGGGCATCGAGATAATTCCGTTCTTCTCCATCCGGTACACAACTGCGCTTCCGAGCTCGTCTGCCGTTGCCAGTTTTGGGGTCGTCGTCATGACGTCGGTAACATTGATTGGAAGGACGTTCTCTTCCCGTTCCATCAGGCGCGTCAAATCCCCTGAAGTGATAACCCCGAGCACCTCTTCTTGCTCCCCTGTAATCACCGCAATTCCGCGTTTTTCCGCCAACTGGACGACCGCCTCGCGCATCGTTGCGCCAGCCTGCAACGCCGGTACGAGCTTTCCCGTCACCATAACGTCCCGTACTCTCGTGAGTAGTCGTCGGCCCAGACCCCCGGCCGGGTGCAGGCGAGCAAAATCGTCCGCCTCGAACCCCTTTTCCTCGAGCAGCGCCACGGCCAAAGCGTCACCCAGCGCGAGGGCCACTGTGGTGCTCGTGGTTGGCGCCAGATCGTGAACGCACGCCTCTTCGCTCACCCAGGCGTCGAGGTGAATGTCAGTGTGCTTGGCAAGAGTCGACCCATCGTTGCCGGTGATCGCAATCGTGCACACACCCAGGCGCTTCAGGTGATCGAGAAGATCGACCATCTCGTTCGACTCGCCGCTCTTGGAAATCAGGATTGCGACGTCTGACGCGCCAACGATCCCGAGATCTCCGTGAACGCTCTCGGCAGGGTGAAGAAATGTTGCCGGGGTGCCGGTGGATGTGAGCGTTGCAGCGATTTTCCGCCCGATCAGCCCGGACTTCCCCACTCCCGCAACAATCGCGCGTCCGGTGGATTTGGCGAGAACCTCGACGGCGCGCGCGAAGTTGTCTCCCAGTCGCTTCTCGGTTTCGGCGAGTGCCTCCCGCTCCATGCGGATGACCCGGCGCCCGCGCTCCAGAATCTCGGATTGTTTCACTGTACCACCTTCTCCCAGACACCGACGATTCGCTCGAGCAATCGCTCGAGATCTGCCAAGGGGAGCATGTTCGGCCCATCGCTCGGCGCGTTGTCGGGGTCGGGATGAGTCTCGATGAACACACCCTGCGCTCCGGCCGCAACCGCTGCCATCGCCAGATGCGGAATAAGTTCGCGGGCGCCGCCGCTCGCTCCGCCCGCGCCCATTCCGGGTCGTTGAACGCTGTGGGTCGCATCGAAGATGACAGGAGCGTCACAGCTTTCGCGCATCCTCGTGAACGAGCGCATGTCGACGACAAGGTCGCCGTAGCCGAAGAACGTTCCCCGCTCTGTGACCGCGACTTCGTCGCTTGCAGTCTCATCTTTGCCCGAAGCCGGACGCGCGCCACGAACTTTGTCCACCGCGCCGCGCATTGCCTCGGGGTGAAGCCACTGCCCCTTCTTCACGTTCACTGGTTTCCCGGTTGCACCTGCGGCCTCCAGCAGGTCCGTTTGGCGAGACAGAAACGCGGGAATCTGGAGGGCGTCGACGACCTCGGCCACCCGTGCACACTGGTCCGGGAGATGGACGTCGGTGATAACACGCAACCCTGTCTCCGAGCGCACGCGACCGAGAGCACCAAGACCACGGTCGAAACCTGGCCCGCGGGCTGCGCCGGCATTCGATCTGTTGGCCTTGTCGAAGCTCGCCTTGAAAATAATTCCACCAGGCACAGAGGCCTGAAGGCGCGCAATTTCCGTTGCGACGCGCATGTTCAGGGCATCGTCTTCGACGACACAAGGACCGGCGATCACGAACAGCCGGTCCGGAGGGAAAAGGCGGTCCACTTATTCCGCTGTCTCGAGCACTGCCCGCCGCCGCTCGGTGCGGGCCTTTCTCGCTTCAGTTGCAGCAGCGATGAAGCTTGCGAACAGTGGGTGCGGACGCGTTGGACGGGACTGCAGCTCCGGATGGAACTGGCAGCCGATGAACCACGGGTGCGTTTGAAGCTCGACGATTTCGACGAGTGAGCCATCGGGCGACAGACCGCTCAACGTGAGGCCGTGCTCGACGAAACGATCGCGGTAGGCGTTCGACACCTCGTATCGGTGACGATGACGTTCGCTAACCTGCGGAACACCATAGATCGTTGCCGCGCGAGTCCCGACACCGAGTCGGCACGGATAAGCGCCCAGCCGCATCGTTCCACCCATGTCCGTGAGATGCTGTTGTGATTCCATCAGTGAGATCACCGGATCCGCGCACTCCGGAGCGAATTCACTGGAATGGCTGTCGTCCAGCCCAACCACGTTGCGCGCGAACTCAACGATCGCGCTCTGCATCCCGAGGCAGATACCAAAAAACGGCAGGCCAGATTCACGGGCGTAGCGTATGGCTTCGAGCATGCCTTCCACGCCGCGAACTCCAAAACCCCCTGGGACAAGTACACCATGGAAATCCGCGAGCAGCTCCCGCGTGCGCGCGCGATCCGTAAACATGTCGCTGGCAAGCCACGAGATATCGACGCCGACGTCGTTGGCGATTCCACCATGTATCAACGCTTCGTGAACGCTCTTGTATGAGTCAACGAGCTCTGTGTACTTGCCGATAACGGCGATTTTCACGCGACTCGTCGGGTTCACGATGCTTTGAACCATCCGCCGCCACGCCGCGAGATCCGGTGCTTTGCGGCCGAGCAGGCCAAGGCGGTACATGACCCGTTCGTCGAGGCCCTGTTCGTGGAAGTCCAGTGGAATCTGGTAAATCGTCGGAGCGTCGCGGCTCTCGACGACGGCGCCGAACTCGACGTTGCAGAAGAGCGCAATCTTCCTCTTCACTTCCTCGGAAAGCGCGCGCTCGGTGCGGCAGATGAGAATGTCGGGCTGAATTCCGATTTCCATCAGCTCGCGAACGGAATGCTGCGTGGGTTTCGTCTTGACTTCGCCTGCCGCGGCGATGAATGGAACGAGCGTCAGATGGATGAAGATCGCGTTCTCGCGGCCGATCTCGTGACGGAACTGCCGAATCGCCTCGAGGAACGGCAGCGATTCGATGTCGCCAACGGTTCCGCCAATCTCGACGATTACGACGTCGCTCTCCGGAGCCAGGCGCTTCATCGCTGCCTTAATCTCATCCGTCACGTGCGGAATGACCTGAACCGTCGAGCCCAGATATTCCCCGCGACGCTCCTTCGTGATGACGTTCAGATAGATGCGCCCGGTGGTAACGTTGTTCGCCTGCGCCAGCGAGCGATCGATGAATCGCTCGTAGTGCCCGAGGTCCAAATCAGTCTCGGCGCCATCGTCCGTTACATAGACCTCTCCGTGCTGGAACGGCGACATCGTTCCCGGATCGACATTGAGATACGGATCGAACTTCATGATCGTCACGCGCATCCCGCGCTCGACCAGGAGCCGGCCGATCGACGCTGAGGCGATTCCCTTGCCGAGCGACGAGACGACTCCTCCGGTGACGAAGATGTACCGTGTCTGTTGACTCGGATTCAACTGCATTCTCTACCGTCCCGCCATGAAATCGTCCCACCGCGCATTGGCGCGGCGCAAGTCGTCCTCGGTGTCTATTCCTGCTGCCGGCGCTTCGTCGGCAATAGCTACTCCCATCGGAATTCCCGCTGCGAGCGGCCTCAGCTGCTCGAGCCGCTCGGTAATCTCCAACTCGTGCGGGGGCAGGCCAACCCACCTCTCGAGTGCATCACGCGAGTAGGCATATACTCCGATATGCTGTAACGGCTGAGTTCCCGTCGATTCAGCTCCGTCTCGCGGAAACGGAATTGAAGCGCGAGAGAAGTACATTGCCCGCGAGTCGTCGCCGCGCACGACCTTCACTATGTTCGGATTGTCCGCAATCTCCCAGGAAGCACGTGATGCAGCAGTTCCAAGTGGGAAAGCTCCGGACGAAACAATCCTTGCTGCACCTTCCACGGCGCCTCGTCCAATGAAGGGCTCATCTCCCTGCACGTTCACCACGGTCGAATAACCCGCAAACTCCGGCTGTCGAGCGACTTCCGCGACCCGCTCGGTTCCGGACTGATGTGATGCGCTTGTCATGACGCAATCTGCGCCCGCGTCGCGGGCTGCTTGTGCGACTTCCTCGTTGTCAGTGGCCACCACGCACGCGTCGGCGACTTTCATTGATGCGACGCGCTGCCAGACTCTGACGATTAGTGGGACGCCGGCGAGGAGGCGGAGCGGTTTGCGGGGGAGTCTCACCGCTGCGAGGCGCGCCGGAATCACCACGAGCGTCCTCACCCACTACCCAGAATCGCGCGGCTGGATGCAAAAGTCACGCCATTGAATATAGACCTTTTGACCACTGCGAGCAAACAAAACCGCTCGCGATGGTCTACAGTGATAGCGATAAGCCGACTGCGAATGCGCTCTTATGCGTGTAAGTGGTCTTTTTGTAGTTCGGATCGATGTGATACTCGATCTTCAGGAAGCGCACTCCCGCGCCGACGCCGAGGTTCTGGATGAAGTCCGGGAACTCGCTGACTCCTGCTGACCCGGCTGCGTAGCGAAGACTGACTATTGGGCTTCCGACAAAGGGAAGCTGCACTCGCGGAACCGGGATCGAATATTCGCCTTCGACGAACAGGAGACGGTCTCCGCCGAGAGCGAGCAGATCGACTGTGGCGAGCGTCCCTGCTCCACCGAGATAGGCAAAGCGCTGTGGAGGAGCGATATCGCCCGGTGTGAAGACCGCATGCCCGCGGAAAGCGAAGCTCTGCTCTCCGAAAGTCAAAAACGACGCTTTGCTTCCGATGGTGATCTGCGTGAAATCGCCCGATGAATTCACCGCGGAGTGCGGGTCGGGAGGCGACACAATGAAAACAGTCGGCGGCGAGTCGAAGGCGTGCTCCACGCCAACATCGAGATTTCCCTTGACGTCATCGCGCTCGTAGTCGGTCTTCACCCTGCCAAGTATGGAGTTGACGTGGCCTTTGGCAATCGACGGGTTGGGGCGCCGCATCTTGAGCGAGTCGGTTTTCTTGAGGAGGCTCCACGGCGCGTGGGTGTGGCGGAACGGAACACCGGTTGACCAGTCATTCTCGAGTTGGCCGCCGACCGATGGCGTGATCACGAAGTCGCTTGCCACGAAGTCGTGCGCAACGGTCGCCCAGCCCCGATCGGCACGGAAGTAGTTCCTGGCGTCGCTCCCCACTGCGAGCGCGGCCAGAGTGTTCACGAGGTCCGAGCGAATCCAGCCATCGTTCGTGAACGTGCCTCTTCCGCCGGCGATCTCGAGCCGCGTTGCCGCCATCGGTGCAATCTGAATTTTAGCGAACGGATCGAGCTTTCCGATATGCGAGCGATACGTGATTGTCGGGTCGATGCGAATGCGATCGTTCGCAAGCGTGATCACTGGGCCCCAGGGAACGACCAGCCCATCCACGCGATTGTACATGGGAACGCGGACGCCGATGCCTTGCGGAAGCGATATCGGACTCTCGCGGTATTCGGCATAACTCGTGTCAACCGCCGGCGGGGGGGGCGGCGGAGTGACCTGCGCTCCCAGCGGTGCTGCCAGTGGTGCTGCCAGTGGTGATGCCAGTGCAAAAGCCGCGAGAATCAGCGGCTTCACGGTACGAGTGGGCAACATGAAGTGGCTCATCCTGCCAGCGATAGAAAGTTTCGAAGAATGTCCTTGCCGTGCTCCGTCATCACCGATTCCGGATGGAATTGCACGCCCCAGACGGGATGCTCGAGATGTCGCATGGCATGGATCTCGGAATTGTCGTCCTCACTCCAGGCAATAACGTCGAGCGTCTGGGGCAACGATGCACGCTCGACGATCAGAGAATGATAGCGCATTACTTCCAGCGGCGAAGGGATACCGCGAAACAGCGCTTTACCCTCGTGCATGATGGACGACGTCTTGCCATGCATCAGCTTAGGCGCCGGCACCACCTTTCCACCAAAGGCCTCCGCGATCGCCTGATGACCAAGACAAACACCAAGCATCGGTATCGAGCTGCCCCATCGCTCCACAAGCTGCACTGTGATGCCGGCGTCTGCAGGTCGTCCCGGGCCGGGCGAGATGACTATGGCTTGCGGACTCAGCGACTCGATGTCGTCAACGGTCATTTCGTCATTGCGTCGAACTATCGGCTCCGCACCAAGCTCTCCGAGATACTGGACGAGGTTGTACGTGAACGAATCGTAGTTGTCGATTACAAGTATCATGCGCGCGGATGAAACTGGCGATGGACGCTCCGCAGGTACTCGCGGTCGACGTGCGTGTAGATCTGCGTTGTGGAAATATCAGCGTGCCCAAGCATCTCCTGTACGGCGCGAAGGTCGGCGCCACCTTCCAGAAGGTGAGTTGCAAAGGAATGCCGGAGAGTGTGAGGCGATACGCGCTTTGTGATGCCTGCCTGGTCGACATATTTGCGAAGAATCTTCCACGCGCCCATGCGGGAGAGTGGCTCACCCTTCGAGTTGAGGAAGAGAATTCCCTTCCCTTTTCCGCGCTCGAGTTTCGGCCTCAGCTCGCGCGTGTAGATCGCAACAGCGCCGATGGCCTTCCGGCCGATTGGAACGACCCTTTCCTTGCCACCTTTGCCAAAGACGCGTACGAGACGCTCAGCCATCAGCACGTCGCGAACACCAACCGTGATCCATTCCGATACTCTGAGACCGGCGCCGTAGGCAAGCTCGAGCATCGCCCGGTCACGAAAAGCGAGCGGCTCGTCGAGTGACGGTGCAGCGATGAGTCGTTCTACCTCGTCCACGGTCAAGACCTCGGGTAGCGTGCGCCAGCGCTTTGGCGTCTCCAGTCTCTCGCTGGGATCTCGCACGAGATGGCCCTCGTCCAGCATGAAGCGAAAGTAGCTTCGTACTGCTGAGACGTTCCGCCGAATCGACGATGGGGCGAGCCCGAGATCTTTCAGGTGATAGACATACTCACGCAGAGTCTTTGCGCCGACATTGCTTGGGGCGCTCGCACCTTTGAGGCGCGCGAACGTCGCGAATCGAGCGAGGTCACGCAAATACGCTTCATCGGTGCGCGCTGAAGCGCCCTTCTCGACCGAGAGAAAATCGTGGAAGCCCTCGAGATGAAATGCCCGTGACACCTCATCGGGGAGCTGTTGAGCCGCGTTACGGCTCAAGCGCCCTCTCCTGCTCATGAGCCTTATTCCTGCGCCGCCGCCAGATCCAAACGCCAAGCACCAGGATCACGAGAACGATGACCGCGCCCCCGCCGACCATTTTTGTCGAGCGCACGATGTACGCATAGAGAGCGTCCCAATCCGAGCCGGCGCGGAACGCAACCCACGTCAGAAACGCGAACCAGATTCCTGAAGCAGCGGCGACAGCTATCGCAACCGGTATTGGAGGTAGCTTCATGGCTCCCGCGAGCGGGGGCACGAGCGATCGCACAGCGGGCAGAAACCGGCTCACAAAAAGCGCCGGAAGTCCGAACCGTCCGTACATCTCCATAAACCGCGCTTCCGCATTTTTCCCCACCCACCGCTCCAGGCGTATCAGGAACGGGCCCGAGCCGTAACGCCGCCCGATGTAATAAGTAAGCGTGGCGCCGGCGAAATTCCCAAGCCACGCGCACAGGAACGACGAGTATGGATTGCCGGTTCCACGTGCGGCGAGGAAGCTGCCAAACGCGACAACCGCGTCGGCCGGGAACGGCGGAAAAACGTTCTCGATCGCGGAGATAACAGCAATCGCCAGATACAGGACCGGCAGCGGGAGCCCGCTCAGTGTATCGATGATGGATCGGATATCCATACAGCTAGTCCGCGTCCTGTAAGTCTGTCACGACCCGCGAAGCATCACCCGCTCGATTCGGCGACAGTTGCAATCGCAATGCACGCGAGGCCCTCGCCTCTTCCTATCCACCCCATGCCTTCGTTGCTCTTGCCTTTGATGCTTATCACGGAAGGCGAAACGCCAAGTGCGCGCGAGAGCGCATCAAGAATCGCCGCGCGATGCGGGCCAATGCGCGGGCGCTCGGCAATTACGGTGATGTCCGCATGCGCCACGAAGAAGCCTTTGCTCTTGAGTCGGCCTACAGCAAGGGAAAGCATCTCGATCGAATCCCGGTTCTTGTTTGCGGGATCGGAATCCGGAAACATCGTGCCGATGTCGCCTTCGCATGCGGCCCCCAGCACGGCGTCGGTCAGCGCGTGAGCAACCGCGTCAGCATCCGAGTGTCCCTCGAGACCCACTTCCGATGGAATCGTTACACCACCGAGGATGAGAGGCCGGCCTTGTGCGAAACGATGCGAATCGTAGCCGATGCCGGTGCGAGCGATGCCGGCCCGCTCAGGCGGCATGCGCCGCGGACTCGATGAGCGAGTAGTCCTGGCGCCGGCGCACAGGTCTGAAACCGGCGTCGGAAATGAGGCGCTCCATCTCCTCGGTCGAGGTGCGATGCGTCGTGTTCGCGGCCGACACGACATTCTCTTCGATCATCAGCGATCCAAAATCATTGCAGCCGAAGCGAAGAGCGAGCTGGCCGATCTTCATGCCCATCGTCACCCAGCTCGACTGCAGGTTCGGAACGTTGTCGAGCACGATGCGGGCGATGGCGACTGTGCGGAGATACTCGTCGGCGCCAGTCTTCGGCTGGCTCGACATTGTCGGTGTGTTCTCCGGCTGAAGGGGCCAGCAGATGAACGCAGTGAAGCCGCCGGTTCGCGCCTGAACCTCTCGCACCCGCTCGAGGTGCTCCATGCGCTCGGCCAGCGTCTCGCCGATTCCGTACATCATGGTGACCGAAGTCTTCATCCCCTCGGTGTGCGCGAGCTCCATGATCTCGAGCCACCGGTCTGCGCCTGCTTTCTTCTTCGCGACAAGATCGCGCACACGCTGAACGAGAATCTCGCCTCCGCCGCCGGGAATTGAATCGAGTCCGGCCGAGCGAAGCGCACGAATCACTTCGAGAGCATCCATCCGGAACAGCTTCGCGAAGAAGTCCACCTCGCTCGGGCTGAAGCCGTGGATGTGAATCGGATGGTTGCGCTTGATGTACTGCATCAGATCGAGATACCACTGAAACGGGATATACGGATTGTGCCCGCCCTGAATCAGGATCTGCACCGCTCCGAGAGCCTTTGCCTCGTCGATCTTCGCGCCGATCTGCTCGAACGAAAGAGTGTAGCCTTCCCCATGCTTCGGCCGCCGGTAGAAGGCGCAGAAGCCGCAATCAGCAACACACACGTTCGTGTAGTTGATGTTCCGGTCGATGATGTATGAAACGATGTTGCCCGGGTGCAGCCGCTGACGGACGCGGTCTGCCTCCATGCCGAGCTCGACGAGCGGAGCGTTTGCGTAAAAGTCGAGAAGGTCGCGCGACATCATGCAGCCGGTAGAAATGTCAAAGTGCCGTTGGGCACGCTGCCCCGTTCTACCAGACGGCGATAAAACTCGGTGAGACCCGCCAGGTGCGGATAAGACAAACCGTAGTCGAGGCCTTCCAGGTATTGCTCGCACGCGTCAACCGCGACGCCTGTCGCCTGCGCAGCCTGCTTCGCCAAAGTGGGCACGTTTGCGATTCCCCAATCACGCGACGCAATCAATCCGGCGTGCGCCGCGAGCGCAGCATCGACCGCGACGTTGCGCTGCGCAACCCAGACTGCAAAGACAAACGGAAGTCCGGTCCATCGCTTCCATTCGGCTCCGAGATCGTACGCATTAGGATATTGCGGAACACCCTGCGACGTTTTTTCGCCGCGGCGGTCCGACGCACCAGAATTACTCTCGAGGAGAAGGGCGGCATCACCGATTACGAGCCGAGCGTCGTGGTCTTCGGCGCCGAATCGGGCAACGTCGCTTATCTCGGCGTCAGTTGGGACGAATACCGGACGTGCATGCCAAACGTTCTCGAAGAGAAGCTCGAGCAGTGCGACGCTTGTCATCGAGCTTCGACTGACGAGCACGCGCCTCTGAGACAGCTCGGTAGCGGGCCGCTTCGAGAAGAGCATAACGCTCCGCACCGGTCCGTCGCACGAGATTGCGAGATCCGGAAGCAGCAGATAACGACGCGAATCTCTCGCGTACTCGACTGCGGAGACAACGCTTACGTCGAGCTTCCCCTCCGCCATGAGCGCATTCAGCGCTGTCGGTACTCCGTCCACCAGGTGGGCGTCGATGCGAATCAGCCCGCGGTCGATCGCCCCGTAGACGGGATAGCAGTTGATGTACGGTATCCGGCCGATGGTGAGAGTCATGCGGCCGCCGCGTGCGGGCCGTCGAACGTCCGTAGAATGTTGTAGAACGAATCGCGCTCAGCCGGAATCTTTCCGGCGTCGCGGATGAGCTTGAGCAGATCGTCGAGGCCGAGCCCCTGTGCCGTCGTCGCGCCGGCTTCGTGGTAGATCTTCTCGCGGACCACGGTGCCCTCGAGGTCATTCACTCCGAACGACAGCGCAATCTGGGAAAGGAAAGGCGTGACCATGATCCAGTGCGTCTTGATGTGCTCGAAGTTGTCCAGGAAAAGACGGCCGACGGCGAGATTTCGCAGATCGTCGAATCCGGTTGTGGCAGTGCCTTCGCGTCCGAGCTCGATGCCGAGCGCATTGTTGTCGGGATGGTATGCTAGAGGGATGTAGGCGAGAAAGCCGCCGGTTTCGTCCTGCAGCGATCTCAGAATTCCGAGATGCTCCACGCGGTCTTCGATTGTTTCAACGTGACCGTAAAGCATCGTGCAGTTGGAGCGGATCCCCAGCCTGTGTGCCGTGCGATGGACGGCGATCCAGTCTTCAGCCGCGAGCTTTTTGTCGGCGATCTCCATTCTCACGCCGCGGCCGAAAACTTCGGCTCCTCCGCCCGGCAAAGTGTCGAGGCCGGCATCCCGCAACGCGATCAACACGTCTTCGATGGACATCTTCTCTATTCGCGCAATGTGCGCAATCTCCACCGCTGTCAGGGCCTTGATGTGCACCTGCGGATGCCGGGACTTCAGCTCCCTGAACATCTCGCTGTAGTACCCGAGGCCGGCGTGCATGTCGAGGCCACCGACGATGTGGAACTCCTTCGTCAGCCCATTTCCGGCTGCCGCTGCCTCCTCGAGCACCTGCTCCATCGTGTACCTGTAAGCGCCGTCTTCCTTCGGGAGCCGCGCAAACGAGCAGAAGACGCATGTCTTCCTGAGGTAGCAGACATTGGTCGGATTGATGTGCTGGTTGGCGGCAAACATGACAACGTCGCCATGACGGAGCGCATTCGCGTGCGACGCAAGAGCCCCGAGCCCGAGTAGATCCGGAGAGCGGAACATCACTCCGGCATCATTGTCATCCAATCGCACACGGGCCAGCACCTTCTCGCCAACCTTCCGGAGCGGCGCGTCCGAAACACGGGACAGATCGAACTCCGGGGCTCGCATCATGGCTTAGTCGGCGAATCGCTTCACGGCGAGCGTTGTATTGTGCCCACCGAAGCCGAAGCTGTTGCTGAGGACGGCCGTCACTTCCCGGTGAATCGACCTGTTCGGCGTGTAGTTGAGATCACAGTCAGGATCGGGCGTCTCGTAATTGATCGTCGGAGGAACTACGCCCTCCCTGACCACGAGCGAGCTGACGATGAATTCGACGGCGCCTGCCGCTCCGAGCATGTGGCCAGTCGCTCCCTTTGTGGAACTGATGCTTACGCTCCTGGCGGCATCTCCGAAAACGGCCTTGATCGCAGCGGTTTCGTTGAGATCGTTGGCCGGAGTCGAGGTACCGTGCGCGTTGATGTATTGAATGTCCGTCGGACCAAAACCGGCATCCTTCATTGCCCGCTTCATCGCGCGCTGGGCGCCTTCCCCGTTGGGAGCCGGTGCGGTGAGATGGTACGCATCTCCCGTGGCTCCATAGCCGGCTACTTCCGCGTAAATCGTTGCGCCCCGCTCGCGGGCATGCTCCAGCTCTTCCAGAATCACGATCCCCGAGCCTTCACCCATCACGAAGCCGTCGCGCGTCGCGTCGAAGGGACGCGACGCAGTTTCGGGTGAGTCGTTCCGCTCTGAAAGCGCCTTCATGTTGGCAAAGCCGCCGATTGCCATCGGCGTCACGGTAGCCTCCGCACCACCGGTGATCATCACGTCTGCGTCACCGTATTGAATTGTGCGGTACGCATCACCAATTGCGTGAGCGCTTGTCGCACAAGCCGACACCGTAGCGTAGTTTGGGCCCTTGGCGTTGAACTGCATCGACACGATGCCGGCGGCGATGTCGGAGATAAACATCGGGATGAAGAAAGGAGAGATCTTTCCGGGTCCTCGCTGGCGGTAGACGTCGTGCTGTTCCTCGAAAATCTTGAGGCCGCCGATTCCACTTCCGACGATTACGCCGATTCGGTCAGGGTCCATTCCGTTCGGCTCGGCGAGGCCAGCATTACGCATGGCCTGATGTGCAGCGCCGACTGCATATTGCGTGAACTGGTCGGCGCGCTTGGCTTCTTTTCGATCCATGAACTCGAGAGGATCGAAGCCCTTCACTTCACAGGCAAAGCGCACGGGAAAGTTCGACGCATCGAAATGGGTAATTGGCCCCGCGCCTGATTTCCCGTCCAACAGGGCCTGCCAAGTCGTCGCCACGTCGTTACCAACGGGCGTAATCGCTCCCATGCCGGTGACGACGACCCTTCGCTTCATTACGCGGGAACTTTCGTATTCAGATAGCCAAGGGCGTCGCCGACGGTCCGAAGCTTCTCCGCATCTTCGTCAGGAATATCGATGTTGAACTCCTTTTCGAACTCCATTACCAGCTCGACGATGTCGAGACTGTCCGCCCCGAGGTCCTCGATGAAGCTGGCTTCATTTGTGAGCTTTTCGCGCTCGACGCCGAGCTCCTTCTCGATGATGTCCTTGACCTTCTCAGAGTTATCGGCCATCTCAAAATCCTCTTCGTGGTGGGTTGGGTGTGAAATATATCCAACTGACGTACTGACAGAAAGTTACGGCGCAGCGTTAGAGCGTCTTCTACATCACCATTCCGCCATCCACAACAAGCACCTGACCCGTTATGTAGGCGGCATAATCAGATGAAAGAAATGCAACAGCCTGAGCGACGTCAGCCGGTGTCCCAAGCCGCCCGAGCGGGATCGCGTCAATCAAGCCTTTACGAGCCTCAGGAGTCATCGCGTCGGTCATTTCCGTCTCGATAAACCCTGGCGCGATCGCGTTGACCAGAATGTTTCTCGACGCCAGCTCTTTTGCGACCGTCTTGGTCAAGCCGATGAGCCCGGCTTTGCTCGCGGCGTAATTAGCCTGGCCTTTGTTGCCGATAAGCCCCACGACACTTGAAATGTTTATAATCCTCCCCCACCGCCGCTTCATCATCCCTTTACTGGCTGCGCGAATCGTCGCAAAGGCGCCGCGAAGGTTCGCGTCGAGCACGGAGTCCCAGTCATCGTCCTTGAGTCGCATCACGATGTTGTCGCGAGTCAGGCCCGCGTTGTTGACGAGGATGTCCAGTGAGCCAAACGCGGATTCAGTGTCCGCAACGAGCTGAGACACCGCAGACGAATCGCTGACGTCGCACGCGAAGCCGATTGCCCCGCCTCCGAGCGCCAACGCAGCCGCTTCTGCCTTCTCCTTCTCCCGCCCAACGACTGCGACCCGCGCACCGCATCCGCGAAGGACCGTGGCAATCTCCCGCCCAATCCCGCGTGTGCTGCCGGTTACCAGCGCCACTTTGTTCGTGAGATCGATCTGCACTCACGCCACCTTATTGAGGAGTCTCTGTAGTTCCGCCGGAGTGCCGCACGCGACTCCGCGTGCGCCGGGAACGATTCGCGTCAGCAATCCAGTCAACACCGCGCCCGGGCCGAGCTCCACAAAGATCGGGTCGCGAAAGCGGGCGGCGATGTTCGTTATCTCTCCCGCCCATCGCACTGGTGACGTGAGCTGTGTTGCGAGCAGCTCGCGGGCGTCGGCGGAGCTGCGCGATTCCTGCTGGGTCACATTGGAGAAAACGGGGAAAGCCGGCTCCGCAAATGGTGTCGTAGCGAGTGCCTGGCGGAGCCCGGCTTCAGCGGGCTTCATCAGCGGCGAATGAAACGCACCGCTCACGGGGAGCCGGACTGCGCGCTTCGCGCCGGCTTCCTTTGCGAGTTCCATCACCCGCTCTACGCCACTGACTTCGCCGGACACCACGATCTGCTCCTCGGTGTTGTAGTTCGCCGGAACGACCACTCCGGCCTTCCTGCTTGCCTGCTCGCAGAGTGACTCGATGCTCTGCTCGAGCTTGCCGAGAACCGCCGCCATCGCACCGGGCCGGTTGAGTCCCTCCTCGTACATCAGCTGTCCGCGCCGGCGGACGAGTCTCACGGCATCGGCCAGCGTCGTTGCACCTGCCGCGTGGTAGGCCGTGTGCTCGCCGAGTGAATGACCGGCGGCCGCGCACACGACGCTGCCGATACGACTTCGCACGACTTTCCACGCCGCCGCTCCGTGCGCCAGCAACGCAGGCTGCGCGTTGTGCGTCAATGTCAGCTCCTCGGCCGGACCCTCGAAGCAAAGTCTGCTAAGTGAGAAACCGAGAGCTTCATCGACTTCCTCGAAAACCTGGCGGGCCTCCGGGAACTCGTCGGCAAGCTCTTTTCCCATGCCGGGCTTTTGCGAACCCTGGCCTGGAAACAGAAGTACGATGTCCACCTTCTAAAAGCGCACGATCATCGACGCCCATGTAAATCCGGCGCCGAAAGCGACGAGAAGAACCGTGCTTCCTTCGCGAATCTGACCGCGCTCGATTGCCTCGTCGAGGGCAATCGGAATGGACGCCGAGGACGTGTTGCCGAACCGGTCGACATTCACGTAGACCTTTTCCATCGGAATGCCCGAGTGCTTCGCCGTGGCCTCGATGATCCGGATGTTGGCCTGATGCGGAATGAGAAGGTCTATGTCATCACTGGTCAGTCTCGCCATGTCCAGCGCACGATCAGCCGCTTCAGACATTGAGCGTACCGCATGCTTGAACACTTCACGGCCCGCCATCCTCACGTAGTGCGTTCGCTCATCGAGTACCTGTTGCGAGAACTGATTCGTCGCGCCACCGGCGGGACGATACAGTAGATCGGCGAGCTTGCCGTCGCTGCGCATGTAAGCGGAAAGAATTCCCTTTCCCGTTTTAGCGCGCTGGAGAATCGCAGCGCCTGCCCCGTCACCGAAGAGAACGCACGTCGCTCGATCCTTCCAGTCGACTATCGCGCTCATTTTCTCCGAGCCGACGACGAGTATCGTCTCGGCGACGCCGGAGGTAATCATGCCTTCGGCCACCGTCATCGCGTATAGCCAACCCGCGCAGGCAGCGCCGATGTCAAATGCAGCTGCCCGCCCTGCGCCCAACTCGGCTTGAAGATCGACGGCTGTCGAAGGAAGCAGACGGTCGGGAGTCGCAGTACTGAGAATGATTGTGTCGAGCAGTCCGGCGTGTACGTCAGCGCGCTCCATCGCTTTTCGCGCAGCGTCGGCCGCCATGGAACAAGTGCTCTCACCATTGCGGGCGATCCGGCGCTCGGCAATTCCTGAGCGCTCGACGATCCACTCGTGCGAGGTCTCGATCCCGATTGCTGCAAAGTCGTGATTCGTCATCACTCCTTCGGGGACACCGCGGCCGGTCCCGACGATTGCTGCGACAGGTCGCTTCATGCGACCTGTCCCGCGCCGGAGGCCGACGCCAAAGCGAGCAAGCGCTCTTCGATCTGCTCGTTGACGCGCGTCTCAACAGCGCGCACCGCAACCTTTACCGCATTCTTGATGGCGCGAGGCGACGAGTTTCCGTGACAGATGATGCTGACGCCTCGGACCCCCAGTAGTGGCGCACCGCCATATGAAGTCGAATCGAGAGGTCCGAGCGCAGCCTCGAGCTTTCCTCTGTCGAACGAAGGAACATCGGACAAAAGTCCGACGATCATTGGCATGACGGCCTCATAGAACTTCAGGACGATGTTCCCGACGAATCCGTCGCAGACAACGACGTCTATCGGCCCGCGAGCGCTCGCACCGGCGGGAAGGTCGCGACCTTCGACATTGCCGTGGAAATTGAAACCCGCACTCTGGAGCAGTGCGTATGCCGCCTTGGATGTCGTGTTTCCCTTCTCTTTCTCTTCGCCGATGCTCAGAAGACCAACCGCCGGTTTGTGTCGGCCGAGCACGTACTCGGCATAGACTGAACCGAGCCACGCGAATTGAACGAGCTCGTGAGGCGAGCAGTCCACGTTCGCACCTGAATCGAGAAACACAAGCGGCTTTCGCGCGGTTGGAAAGATCGTGGCGATCGCGGGCCGCGTGAGTCCAGCGTGCCGCCCCAGCAGGAGCGCGGAGGCAGCCATTTGCGCTCCGGTGTTTCCCGCCGAGACGAACGCGTCGGATTCGCGATCGACCTGAAGCTTGAGCCCGACCGACATGGGATTGTTCGAGCCGCTGCGCAGCGCTGCGGTCGGCTTGTCGGACATGGAAATCGTATCGGGCGCTTCGACGATGGAGATCCTCTCGCGCACATGCCGGTACCCGGCGAGCTCCCCTTCGAGCAGTGCGGCAAGCTGGTTCTCGATCAGCCTGGTTTGTCCTATGAGCTGTACGACGTTCTTGGTGTCGAGCTCCGTTAGAGCGTGGAGCGCACCGGCGATAGGTGCCCTGGGGGCGAAGTCGCCCCCCATGGCGTCCAACGCGATGCGCGCCAACGCTATACTTCCCTTGCTGCTACTCGCTGCTCACCGTCGTAATATCCGCATTCCTCACAAACGTGATGCGGACGCTTCATGCTCTGGCAGCGGGGACACTTCTGGATCGCAATCGAGGGCGCAATCTTGTGAGTGTTCCGCGCGCGCTTCTTCCTCTTGGAGGTACGTCTCTTCGGAACGGCCATTTGAAATCGGGATAAAGTAGGTACGCTCTAGGAGAGGTCGTCGCGGATAACGCGCAACTTTTCCCAGCGGCTGTCAATCTTCACCGGCTCGCAGTCGCAATCGGCCACGTTCCAGTCGGTGCCACAAGTTGGGCAAAGCCCCTTACAGTCTTCCCGGCATTGAACAAACGCCGGTGCAGCAAGCAGCCAGGCTTCCCTGACGGCCGGTCTCATGTCGAGCTGATGCGCCTGAGGGTCAAACGGAAAGACATCGGGGTCGTCAGTCTCCTCTTCACCCGCGGCTGAGAAGATGAAATGCTCGTCTTCCGCCACATTGACCCGGACATCCTCCAGACAGCGCCTGCATGGCATCTCGCTCGAGCCGCTCATGCGTCCGCTGAAATAGAAGCGCCCCGGACCCGCCGCAGAAAGCCGGCCCTCGACATGAATCGGTGTTGCGGGGCGCATGTCGCCAGCTTCCCACACCGGATCGTCCGGTGAAACTGTGCCGTCCACATGCGCTGCGTGCGACTCCAGCGAGCGGATGTCAAATGACAGCATAAGTTCTTAAAACTAGCGACCTTAACGGCTTGGGAAAAGGCCGAAGCCGAGGCGCTAACGTGCTTGCAGAAGCTCCGTCGCGGAGAAGAAGAACGCCGCTTCCACTTCGGCATTTTCGTCGGAATCGGAGGCGTGGATCGCGTTTCGCTCTTTCGATTCTGCGTAGAGCTTGCGAACAGTTCCCTCCTCCGCTTCGGCCGGATCGGTCGCGCCAATCGTGCGGCGAAGCGCCGACACCGCGTCATCACGCTCGAGCACAATGGGCATGCAGGCGCCCGACGTCATGAAAGTGGTTAGAGGTCCGAAAAACGGGCGCTCCTTATGAACTTCATAGAAAGCCGCTGCCTGGTCTTGAGTAAGGCGTAACACCCGGGAGGCGACAATCTGGAATCCGGCATCCTCGAGATGCGATATGATCTTCCCTGCCTTGCCAGAGGCGAAGGCGTCCGGCTTGATGATCGTCAGAGTCCTGGTTCCAGCCATATCGTTGTCCTGTAGTGACTTGGTTAGTGCTGCCTGAGAAGTTGCACGACATCGATTGGGCGCTTTGCAACCGCGATTCCGTTCTTTTCGAAGGCCTCCATTTTCTCAGCGGCAGTGCCGGCTGATCCGGAGATAATCGCGCCGGCGTGACCCATCCGGCGTCCAGGAGGAGCCGTCTGCCCGGCGATGAACCCAACCACCGGCTTGCTCATTTTCGCCTTAACGAATGCCGCCGCATCCTGCTCGTCGGTGCCGCCGATCTCGCCGATCATGACGATGGAACTGGTATCGGGATCGGCCTCGAACGCCGCGAGGCAATCGATGAAGCTGGTGCCGTTGATTGGGTCGCCGCCGATACCGACGCATGTTGTCTGGCCCAGATTCGCTCGGGTCATCTGGAAGACAACCTCGTATGTCAGCGTTCCCGAGCGGCTGACCAAGCCGATGGGGCCTGGCGCGCAAATCCTGCCGGGGATGATGCCGACTTTCGATTTGCCGGGAGATATCAGGCCCGGGCAGTTCGGTCCAAGGAGTCGTGCGCCCTTCTCTTTGACGAAAGGATAGACCCGGGTCATGTCCAGCACGGGCACGCCTTCCGTGATGCAGACGATGAAAGGGATTCCCGCATCGGCTGCTTCCATCATCGCGTCGGCCGCGAACATCGGTGGAACGTAGATGACGGATGCGTTCGCGCCGGTTTCGTTCACCGCCTGCTCGACGGTGTTGAAGATCGGCACTTTGTCGTCGAACTTCTGGCCGCCTTTTCCGGGCGTGACGCCGCCGACAACCTGAGTGCCGTACTCAATCATTTGTCGGGCGTGGAACGATCCGTCGCGCCCCGTGATGCCTTGAATGATGAGTCGCGTGTCGTTGTCGATGAATATGCTCACGCGGCTTCCTTCCCAGTTGCGAGCGCAACCGCTTTCTTCACGGCTTCGTCCATGTCAGTCATCGCGACAAAACCGTTCTCCTCGAGGATCTTCACCGCAATCTCCTCGTTCGTCCCGGTAAGCCGGATGACAATCGGCACTTTGAGCGGGTTCGACTTTGTCGCTATGACGATTCCGTTGGCGACGTCATCGGTTCGCGTTATTCCTCCGAAGATGTTGAACAGGATTGCTTTCACGTTCGTATCGGCAGTAATGATGCGGAGCGCGGCAACCACCTTCTCCGGGTTCGAGGAGCCGCCGATATCCAGAAAGTTCGCCGGCTCGCCGCCGTAGTATTTCACCAGATCCATCGTTGCCATCGCCAGGCCAGCACCATTAACGACACAGCCGACATTGCCTTCGAGCTTGATGAACGTCAGGTTCGCGTTTCGCGCTTCGACCTCGCTCGGATCCTCGGATGACTCGTCGCGTAGAGCAGCTATGTTCGGAACCCTGTCGAGCTCGTTGTCATCGACTACCATCTTTGCGTCGAGGGCGATCACGTCACCCGAGGGGGTCGTGACGAGCGGATTGATTTCAGCAAGCGAGCCGCCGCTGTTGATGAATGCCGAGTAGAGCTGCTGCATGATCTTCGCGGCTGCGCGTGCCTGCTTGACATCGTCGTAGAGAAAAAAGCCCAGCTCCATCGCCTCGTATGTGCGCAGCCCGTAGCGTGGATCGACTGCATGCCTCCGGAGCTTCTCCGGAGTCTTGGCGGCCACTTCTTCGATGTCGATGCCACCGGCAGGGCTGACCATGAAAACCGGACGCTTCGATGCGCGGTCGACGATTACCCCGACATAGGCTTCCGTCGCAATGTCGGCCGCCGGGGTGACGAGAACCATCTTCACCGGCAGGTCCTTGATCCTGAGCGCAAGAATTCTCGCAGCCGCTTCGCGTGCTTCCTCGGGGGACTTAGCGAGCTTCACCCCTCCGGCTTTCCCACGTCCGCCCGCATGCACTTGAGCCTTGACGACGACAGTGCCACCGAATTTCCGGGCGATCGATTCCGCCTCGGCAGGTGTTGTCGCCACCTGCCCGGGAGGTATCGGGATGCCGGCTGCGCGAAAGATTTCTTTTGCCTGGTATTCGTGGATATTCACAACTGCGATTCCTTCACTCGTTTATCCTCTGGCGTTTTGATCGCCGAATCCGCCGAATCCGTTCGAATCCTTCTACATAGATGCCGGAGCGGCGCCACGCCAAGATCGGCTTGGGTGAACTTAATTTGCAATCGTTGTTCCCGCGCGCCCGCGAACGGCATCCATTCCTTGATTCAGGTCGGCGATGATGGCGCGGCCTCCTGTCCTGCTGACGAAATCGATCGAAGCCCGAACTTTGGGCGCCATGCTTCCTTCCCCGAACGCCTTCGCCGAGTCCATCGCTCGCGCTTCGGCCACGCTCAGATTTCTCAGAGCGCGCTTTGCGTCCGTCCCCCAATCCGCGTAAACAGCGTCTACGCTCGTGAGGATAAGCAAGAGCTCCGCGCCCAGCCCGGATGCGAGCACGGCGGACACGGCGTCCTTGTCAACGATTGCATCAATGCCCTCGAGGTTCTCTTTCGCGTCCGTGTAGACTGGCACTCCGCCTCCGCCGCACGCGATGACGATCGTGCCGTTCTCGACCAGGGGCTTGATGATCTCCATGTCATGGATTCCACGGGGGTCTGGGCTCCCCACCACCCGGCGGTACATACCGTTGGAATCTTTTTTTACAGCGTGCCCCTCAGCGATCAGCGCCGTTGCCCTCTCGTCAGGAATTGCATGCCCGATGAACTTCGACGGGTTTTTTAGCGCGGGATCAGACGGATCGACTTGTACCTGGGTGACGATGGTCGTGACATTGCGGGCTATGCCCGCTTGGCGAAGCGCGTTGTCGAGCGACTGCTGAATCATGTAGCCAATCCATCCTGCGGTAGAGGCAACTAATACTCCGAGAGGCAGGGGCTCGACATGAGCGCGGGCAATCTCGTTACGAATCAGCTCATCTCCAACCTGCGGTCCGTTGCCGTGCACGACGCAGAGATGCCAGCCATCACGTGCAAGATCCACAATTGCCGCCAGGCTCTCTCGGGTGTGGCGGAATTGATCGGCGATTGTCGATCGTTCCCCAGGCGGTGACAAGGCGTTTCCTCCGAGTGCTACAACAGCCGTTCGCTTCAGGTCATTCACGTCCGATCAACGCTCCGAGAGAGTCATAGGCTGCCGCAAACGCGGAGAGATTGCCGGATGCCAGCGCCTGGCGCATTCGCGAAAAGAGTCTAGTTACTTCCCGCCGAAACACGCCGTTGCTTGCTGACGGAAGTGACTGTCCTGTCGAGTCACCCGCCGGGAGAACAGGGTTCACCGTCAGTGCATCGAGGATGTCAGCTCCGCCGGCGCGGAAGGTTGACGGCAAACGGGCGCGCCACGCGACCGCAATCGGATCAGGCGCCGAGCTCGAAATGATGGAGACGCGGCCCGTCCTGGAATTGATCAGCGCAGTTCCAGCATGCCTGAAGTAGGAGCGGTCGGCGCCGGCGAGAGTGTAGTGCGCGCTGAGCGGATACGTCGTAGATGCAGAGTAGAGCTCGAGAACCCACATGACGGTGTCACCGAGGAACGCGGGACTAACGAAGCTGCCCTGCGCGAAAACAGGCGCGAGCGCATGCACACGATCCCGCACGTCACGAATCCGCACGATTCTCGCGGTCGCCGGGAACGCGCCCCACACCAGATCGAGGCGTTGCTCCGCCCACCCGTGGGCGAGGCGGCTGAGTCCGCTGCCGAGCGCCGGTGCGGGGATCGCGGCTGCGGGGCTCACCACTGCCGCACTGTGGGCGTCGGGGTATACGAGCATCCTTGCCTTCTCATCTTCAATCCATTTCCCGATTCGCGCGGAGTCGCCGAACGTCGCGAAGCGGCTTACCTCTGTGGGCGTCACAGAGCTTCGAGCTTCCCCGTACGCACGGCGCGTGAACGCCGTCCTCGTCGCGGCGTACGGCTGCTGTTGCCGTGCATCGACACTGGAAATGGCGAGCCGCCGCGACACCGAAGGAAGAACGAGGTCCAGCGCGATCGAGAACACGAGAACCGCGCTTATGGTGAAGAAGATCGTCCTCAGCTGGCCCGTCCATCCGCTGACGAAAACCAATGCTGCCGCAGCAACGGTAACGACTGACAACGAGAGATACGCCGGAATGAGCCATTGGTGGTCGATGTAGGAGAACATTCCGTCCACCCCGGTTCCATTCATCAGCAGGCGATAGCCGGCAAGCCGGTAGTTCCACGCCGTCACGAGCAGGAAGAGCGCGCCAAGTACGGCGAGGTGGCGGCGCACATGCACGGAAAGGCGGAACGCTCCGCGCTCCCAGCGAAGGCTGGGAGTCAGCGCATACAGTCCGACAACGACAGCCGTCACAGTGACGAGCACCGTGAGCACCCAGGTGTAGGCACTGAACTCGAGTGGCAGCCACGCAACGTAAAAGCTCAGATCCATCTGAAAAAACGGATCTTTTTCGCCGAATCGGGCTCCGGTTCTTATCAGCGCGAGATGCTCCCATCTGGGAACGACAATCGCCGCCAGAACACCGACTGCGAGAGAGAGGACGACCACTCCGCGATCGAGGTAGCGAGCCGGCACTGCTTCGCCAAACTCCACGTTTCCCAGGCGCCGTGGGAAAGCGAGCGAAACGATGCTCCGGCGAATGGCAAAGAGGTTGACCAGCGCGAAAATGCCGGCGACGGTTGCCGACACTGTGTGGATCATGGCAACGTCGCCGACTCGCTCGCTCCACAGCGCGGATGCATCCAGAGCGCTGTACCAGGTGTAATCGGCGTAAACCACCGCCAGCATTCGCCCGAGGAGTAGAACTGCCGCAGCAGCGGCGAGCCCGAAGAGGAGCCGCCGCCCCGGAGTCATCTCAAACCTGTACTCCGTGCTGCTTGAGCCAACCTTCCATTTCCGACCTGATCTTGTCCAGGTCCTGCTGGGTTCGCGCTTCGAATCTCATCACAAGAACGGGCTGGGTATTGGAAGCGCGTATCAAGCCCCAGCCATCGCCGAACAGGACCCTCACGCCATCGACGTCGATCACCTTGTACCTGGCAGCAAAATATTTCTTTGCTTCTTCCACGATGCCGAACTTCAGGTTATCCGGGCATGCGACTCGGAGCTCGGGCGTGGAGACGAAGCGCGGAACGTCGGACAGCATCTCGTGAACCGACTTGCCCGTATCAGCGATGATACGCAGCAGCCGGGCCGCGCCGTACAGCGCGTCATCGAATCCGTAGAATCCTTCGGCGAAGAACATGTGCCCCGACATCTCGCCGGCGATCGGGGCGCCGGTTTCGTGCATTTTCTCCTCGATCAGAGAATGGCCCGTCTTCCACATCACCGGCTTGCCGCCCGCCTCTTCGATTGCCTCCGGCAATGCCTGTGAGCACTTCACGTCGAAGATTATCGGCTGTCCCTTCCCCTTCCTGGCGATGACGTCACGCGCGTAGATGATGAGGAGCTGATCGCCCCAGATTACTTCACCCTTGTCGTCGATCACCCCGATCCGGTCTGCGTCGCCGTCGAACGCTATGCCGACGTCCGCCTTGTCTTCGGCGACGGCTGCGATCAAATCGCGGAGGTTCTCCGGAACCGTCGGATCAGGATGATGGTTGGGAAAACTCCCGTCGCTCTCGCAAAAGAGGCAGCGCACCGAGAGGCCGAGCCTCTCGAAGAGTAGCGGCGCGACAAGCGCTCCGGCGCCGTTACCTGCATCTGCAACGACCTTGAGGTCGCTCGGCAGCTGGCCGATGCGAGCAACGATATCATCGATGTATGGGCCAATGACATCTTCGTTGCGGCTTGTTCCATCCTGCTCGCCGCGCGGAAAATTCCCCGCATCGGCGATCGAATAGATGTGCTGAATGTCTGCACCGTAAACCGAGTGCGTCTTCAACCCGAGCTTGAATCCGTTGAACTCGGGGGGATTGTGCGATCCGGTGATCTGAATCCCGCCGACGACGTCGAGCTTGTGCTGTGCCCAGTACGCGAGAGGCGTGGGGACGACGCCGATGTCCACCACATCGAAACCGCTTTCAAGCAGCCCGGCGACGATTTCCCGATGCAGCTCCACACCACTCGGCCGATTGTCGCGGCCGACGGCGATTGCGCCCGACACTTTTTTCTCCATGAGGAAAGCGGCGTACGCGCGAGCGACCAGACGCGCGACTTCGGGAGTGAGGTCCTTGCCGGCTACGCCCCGAATGTCGTATTCGCGGAATATCTCACGCGAAAGTGTCGGGCTCATGGTGCCGACGGCGCTGTTGTCCGCACGGACACCGTTGCAGCGGGCCGTTCCATCGCCGGCTTGCTGCGGTCACTCCAGCGCAACACGGAATTCGGCAGAATACCAAGCACGATGATCAATACCGCCGCAGCGGCGACTACCGCGTTGGTCCAGATTCCCGCGGGCCTTGGCACCGGAGCATCGGTCTTTCTTGGACGCATGAACATCACCATTACAACATAGAGATAGTAGCCGGCCGAGATAACGCTGGTCACGACGAGGATCACCGCCAGACGGGTCTGCGGATTCGGCGCCTGCAGCGCGGACTGAATTATCCAGTACTTAGCGAGGAAGCCGATGCCGCCAAAAATCGGAAACCCGAGCAGCGCCAGCATGAAGACCGCCATCGCGATTGCGTGTCGGGGCTGCACATGCCACAAGCCGGAATAACCGTCGATGTCGAGATTCTCCCCGGCGTCGCCCTGCGCGATGATTACACCGAATGCGCCGAACGTGGCGAGGGTATATGCGAGCAGGTAGAACATGAACGCCGACGTTGCCGCAGGCGTGCCGATGGCAATCGCAACGAGGATGTACCCCGCGTGCGCGATACTCGAGTAGGCCAGCATCCGCTTGATGTTCTTCTGAGCGAGCGCCACGAGATTGCCGACGATCATCGTCACCGCGGCCAACCACCACACGGGACCATGCCAGCTTTCGCCGAGCGCCGGGAAGGCTTCGAGCCACACGCGAAGAAATGCGACGAACGCTCCTGCCTTGACGGCTGCCGCCATATATGCGGTTGTGGGAGTGGGGGCGCCTTCGTAGACGTCGGGTGCCCACATATGGAACGGCACCGCGGCAACCTTGAACCCGAAACCGACGAGGAGTAGAGCTACACCCACGACGATGAAAGCGTTTCCGGCAAGCGCCAGCTCTCGCACGCGTGCCCCGATAGTCGCGAGATTCGTCGTTCCGGTCGCACCATATACGAGAGCAATCCCATAAAGGAGAAACGCCGTCGAGAATGCGCCGAGCAGGAAGTATTTGATTGCGCCTTCAGCGGAGCGCTCACTTCTCCTGTTCAGTCCCGCGAGTACATAGACGGCAACCGACATGATCTCGATGCCGAGGAAGACGATCATGAGATCGCGCGCAGCGGCGAGAGTCATCATCCCGGATGTCGCGAAGAGCAGCAACACATGCGATTCGCCTGCGGTAATCCCCTGCCTCGCGTTGTAGTCCATCGATAGGGCGATCGTTGCGATGGTCGCGATAAGGAAAACGAGGTCGGCGCTCCAGCGGAAATTGTCGACCGCAATCACTCCGTTTCCTGCGGTGTCGCCTTTCGCCACGTAATAACCGATCGTGAGCGCAACCGTGACGCAAAGAATTATGCTTGCCACGCCGATCTGTCTCTGATTGGTCTCCGATTCGGGCCGCCACGCCGACCAGAGCAGAAGCAGCATGGCTCCGCCCATCAGAAGGAGGTCCGGGCCGAGCGCCGTCATGAGCTCCGACGGGATTGCGAGATTCAGGGTCATCGCTTGCTCTCCGGCGCAACCGCCACCGTTGTAGTCGGGACTGCGCCCGGAACCACGCCTGCATTCACCTGAGCAACGAATTTCGCCGCCGCCGGCTCCATGCGCCTGAGGACAGGAGCGGGATAAACGCCAAGCCAGATGATGGCCGCAACAAGCGGCAGAACTATCGCGATCTCCCGCCAGTTCAGGTCAGGGATGTTCTTGTTGGCCGGTTTGTCGAGTGGATTGAACAGAACTCGCTGAATCGCCCACAGGAGGTAAGCAGCGGCGAGGATCACGCCGGTCGTCGCAATAATAGTGGCCACCGGATATGCTTTGAATGAGCCGACCAGCACCAGGAACTCGCCGACGAATCCGTTGGTGCCCGGCAAGCCGATGCTGCTGAGCGAGACGATCGTCAACACTGTCGCGAACAACGGGACGACCCGGGCAATGCCTCCGTAGGCGTCAATCTCGCGCGTATGCCGGCGCTCGTAGATCATTCCTACCAGAAGGAACAGCGCGCCTGTCGAGATGCCGTGGCTGATCATCACCATCAGCGCTCCCTGAACGCTCTGCAGCGTCACCGCGAAGATACCAAGCATCACGAACCCGAGGTGGCTCACGGACGAATAGGCCACGAGCTTCTTGAAGTCGGGCTGCACCATTGCCACCAGGGCGCCGTAGACAATGCCGATTACAGCAAGCGTGACGACGGTAAGGCGAACCGTCGGATTCATTGCGGCGCCGGGAAACAACGGCAGCGCAAACCGAAGGAAGCCGAACGTTCCCATCTTCAGCATGATCGCGGCAAGAATCACTGAGCCGCCTGTCGGCGCCTCGACGTGCGCATCGGGCAGCCATGTGTGAAACGGAAACATTGGAACCTTGACGGCAAATGCGAGGAAGAATGCTGCAAAGAGCCAGAGCGCTGCTCTTGGCGCAACGGTCAAATTCGCCAGCAGATTGTCGTAGCTGAAATTCGGAGTTCCTCCGCTGCCTGCGTGAATCCCGAGGTAGAGGATCGCAACGAGCATGAGCAGCGAAGGAAGCATCGTGTAAATGAAAAACTTGATGCTTGCGTAAATGCGCCGTTCGCCGCCCCAGATTCCGATGATGAAATACATCGGGATCAGCATCACTTCCCACATCACGTAGAACAGGAACAGATCCCGCGCGACGAACACCCCGAGCATTCCGCTGGTGAGGATCAGCATCAGCGAGAAAAACGCCGGCACTTTCGTCTTGATGCTGGTCCAGCTGCCGAGCACCGTGAGCGGCATTATGAACGTGGTGAGCAGGATCATCATGAGCGCGATACCGTCCAGCCCGAGCGTGAACCTGATTCCCCACGTTGGAATCCACGCGACATCCGTCACAGCCTGCCAGTCGGAAACGCTGGGATCGAACGACCACCACAATCCGGCGGATACAACGAATTCGGCGATGAAGAACCAGAGTGCCACGACACGCGCTGTGCGGTTGGCTTCCTCGGCTCGTTCCGGCTCTCCGCTTCGCGTGGTGAGCGCGAGAATCACGGCTGCCCCAATGATCGGAATGATCAGGAGCGCCGG
>JBDSVO010000077.1:0-5038 GCA_039927215.1 Gemmatimonadaceae bacterium | reverse complement strand
ACTTCGCGTGCGCGGTCAATCACGATAACGTCTTCGGCGTGCAGTTCCACCCGGAGAAGAGTCACCGCTTTGGAATGGCGCTCCTCGATGGCTTCGTCAGGCTTTGAGCGATGGTCCTCAAGCGCATCATGCCGTGCCTCCTTTTCGACGGGAGCGCTCTGGTCAAGACGGTCCGGTTCAGAAATCCACGGTACGTCGGCGACCCGATCAACGCGATAAAGATCTACAACGAGAAGGAGGTGGACGAGCTTGTGATGCTCGACATCAATGCCTCCCGGCAGAGGCGGCGTCCAAAGTTCGAACTCATCCGGGATTGCGCGTCGGAGTGCTTCATGCCCTTTTCCTACGGAGGCGGAGTGGCGTCACTGGACGACTTCGCGCGCCTCTACAAGATTGGTGTGGAGAAGGTGATCGTGAACACGCGGTGCCTTGCTGATCCGGACCTCGTGCGTGAGGCCACCCGTCAGTACGGGTCAACAAGTGTCGTCGGGGCGGTGGACTACAAGAAGGGACTCTTCGGTGCACAGCACGTGTATTCCGCCGCCGGGGCGCGAACCCGGCGAAACCTGCAGGAGCACTGTCGCTTTCTGGCCGATGACCTTGGTGTTGGAGAGCTTCTACTTTATTCCGTGGACAGAGATGGCACGTGGAGCGGCTATGACCTGCCGACGATCAGAGAGATCGCGGAGGCGGTAACAGTGCCGCTGATTGCATGTGGCGGGGCGGGCAATGTGGCCCATCTGCGGCAGGTACTCGACGAGACGGCCGCAAACGCTGCGGCGGTGGGGAGCATGGCCGTCTACCAAAAACAGGGAATGGGTGTACTCATCAACTTCCCGCAACGGCGGCTCATCATCGACGAGGAATGAGCATGGAAATTCCAATGGCTCCGCAACGGTGCACACGGTGCATTTACGACGTGTCGGTGCCGCGCATATCCTTCGACGCTGAGGGCGTGTGCAACTACTGCCGCCAATACGACGAGATGGAACACGACTACCCGACCGGGGCGGAGGGGCAGGCAGTGCTCGATGCTACCGTCGCGCAAATGAAGCAGGACGGGCGGGGCAGGGCGTACGACGTCGTGATCGGCGTCAGCGGCGGCTGCGACTCGTCGTACATGCTGCACATGGCGAAGAAAGAGATGGGACTGCGAGTTCTCGCCGCCCATTTCGACAATACATACAATTCGCGCATCGCTGTGGAGAACATCCAGCGGATGCTCGAGGCCCTCGACATCGATCTGTACACGCATGTCGTGGACAACTCCGAGTTCCAGCGCATATACCGGTCGTTCTTTCTCGCCTCAGTTCCAGAGATCGATACGCCGACGGATATCGCGCTGGCAGCGGTGCACTACAAGGCGGCGGCAAAACACGGCGTAAAATGGATCTGGGAGGGGCATTCGTTCCGAACCGAGGGGATTTCTCCGCCGGGTTGGTTCTATATGGACTCGAAGTACGTGCGAACAATCCATCGCAAGTACGGAGACGGGCGGATAAAGACCCTGCCCGAGCTCAGTCTCGCCAAGTGGATGAAGTGGATGGCCGTGGACCGGATCAGGAAATTCAGACCCTTGTATTTCCTCGATTACAACAAGGAGAAGACGAAGCGTTTTCTCGCCGAGACTTATGGATGGCAGTGGTATGGCGGCCATCACATGGAGAACCGGACTGCGTATTTCGTCAACAACTACTACCTTCCCCGCAAATTCGGAATCGACCTGCGCTATTCGGAGTTCTCGGCGCTCGTGAGGGCCGGACAGTTCACGCAGGCCGAGGCCCTCGCGAGGATTGGAGAGGAGAAGCTGTTCGACGAAGGCATACTCGACGAGATCAAGCGACGGGTTGGCTTCTCGGACGCCGAGTGGGAAAGGATCATGGGCGCGCCGCTCTCTCATTATACGCAGCATCGCACATACAAGCAGACGTTCGAACGACTTCGCCCGCTGTTCTTCGTCCTGTACAAGATGGGTTACGTTACTCGCAGCTTCTATTACAAGTACTGTGTGCTGAAAGACGATCAGGTGGTAGAGAGCAGCATGTCCCGTTATGCACCGGATGCGCCGCAGGTTGCGACCATGAAGGATGCCGTCGCGTGAACGCGGTTACCGGCAGCGAGCGCCATACTTCTGTATGCCTTCCGGGGATTTGACGCAGGGTCCTCTTCGAGTCGTCATAAGCGGTCACGAAATCTGCGGCCTCATTCACGATCTCGAGGGGGAACTAAAACGTCGCGGTAACGAGGTCGTCACAGTCGCGATGACGCACCGGTACTTCCCATACTCCTACGATTACGACCAGCATAGTTTCCCGATCTCTTTTTTTTCGCGAAGGTTTGGTCTCCGCGTGTTGTGGCAAAGGGCTTTTCAGGCACTGTGGGAGATCAATCGGAACTGGCATGAATCGCTCGAGGGTCGGCTACGCCGGCGTCTTGTCAGTGGCGCCGACCTTTACATCCAGGTATGGGGTGATCTGCCATTCGACAGCGAGGTATTGAAAGGGCTGGAGGGCAGCGGCACTCGCGTTGCCACTCTGCTGATGGGGTCAGACGTCCGCGACTACGACGTGTTTCGCCAGGAATACGACATCACAAGCTGGCGCTTTCCGCCGGAATATCATTCCGTCACGCTCGAGAAGAAGCTCCAGATTCTGCGGACACATGAGCGTTTCGCCGACGCTGTGTTCTCCGTCCCCGACCAGATGGGCCTGGCATTGCGTTCTTACCACCATCTGCAGGTTCCGTTGCAGCTCGAGAGGTTCACCTACAACGTCCCCCAGCGGAAGATCCCTCGTGTCGTGCATGCTCCCAGTGTGCCTCACATCAAGGGCAGCGACGTCATCGAGAGGGCGCTGGAGACCCTTCGATGCGAGGGTGTAGAGTTCGAGCTGATTTCGGTTCGCGACATGCCCCACGACAAGCTTCTGGAATTGCTCGCCGATTCCGACGTACTCGTGGACGAGCTCATTGCTCACGGTCCCGGCTGGCTATCGTTCGAGGCAATGGCGAGCGGTTGTGCTGTGGCGACGCATTACCTCGATAATTCGCCCGAATGCTTCCGCCCGCCGGTGTGGAGCATCGACGAGCATAACATCGTCGACCGCCTGAAAACCCTTTTGACCGACAGCGAGCTGCGGATTGAACTTGCCGAGAAAGGGCGCCGTTACGTCGAGCAACACAACACGATGGAACACGTGGTCGATGAGCTGCTGCGAAAGGTCCAGGATGGACGGGATGCCTGTCACGACTACGTTCCCAGCTATCTGACCACCAGCTATGTGCCGAACGACGAGGCCGAGGCCGGGGTGATCAACGCCGCAAACTCATCCGTGGCCGGTGAAAAGTGGTACCGCGAGAATGTCGCCGGGAAATCGCACGATGGGCTTGTCTTCTGATATGAGGGGGACACTTCAGGCAAGTTCTGATTCGAACGTCGTCGTCACGATCTGTATTCCGTCGTTCAACCGGGCGGATCTCGTGGGGGAGACCCTCGACTCGATGCTCGCCCAGTCCGATCCGCGCTGGGAGGCGATCGTAGTCGACGACGGTTCCACCGACAATTCTCCAGACCTGATCTCGGCCTATTCGCAGCGCGATTCGCGTGTGCGGCTCATGGCCCGCGAGCGTGAGCCCAAAGGTGCGTGCACTTGCCGGAATATTGCCGTCGAGCATGCCCGTGGCCGGTATCTCCTGTTCCTCGATACCGATGACGTCCTGGCGCCTTACTGCCTCGAGCAGCGGATCGCCGTGATGGAATTGAATCCCGAAGCTGACTTTGCCGTCTTTCCGATGCTGCTGTTCCAGGGAAGCATCGGCAACGCCGATCGTCGCTGGAACATCGAAACCGGCGAGGACGACCTTCTCCGCGTGCTCCGCATGGATCCGATCTGCCAGGGCACAGGAACATTGTGGCGTCGGGATTCGTTCATCCGAGCGGGAATGTGGGATGAGCATTTGCGGCTATGGCAGGACATCGAGCTTCACCTGCGGGCATTCGGGGGAGGGTTTCGCTTCGTGAAGCGACTCGATCTCCCGCCGGATGTGTACATCCGCGAAACGGAGACGAGCCTTAGTCGCGGGGCGTATCACTCGCGGGAAAAGCTCGAGAGCCGCGCGCTCGTGGCTCGAAAGGCGGTCACGCTGCTCCGGCAGGTCGGGCGCGCGGAGCTAATTCCTGAGGTTCGTCATTTTGCTTCCAGCGTGGTTCTTGGTGCGGCGGCAGCCGGCAATCTCGACATCGCCCGGGAAATCCGGCGCTGGGGGGAGCGGGATGGAGTCTTTTCCCGGGCCGAATCCTGGCGGCTTCGATTTGCCGAGCTTTCGCGCGCTTCGCGACTGGATCGCGTGCCCGCGATTCGCCGGCTGCGCGACGACCTCGCGCTGAATTTCCAGGCAGACGTCACGCTCGGGCAGGTGCGAGTCACAGACAAAGCCCACAATGAAGCCTCGCGAGATGCCGCTGCGGCCTACCGCTCGGGCAGCGTATCGGTCGTCATTCCCGTTCGGAACGAAGCGGCCCGAATTGCCGCCTGCATCGAGGGAGTGCTTGCTCAAACGGTCCATGTGAGCGAGATCATCGTTGTCGATTCCGGGTCGACGGACGGCACGCTCGACATACTCAGCCGCTACCCGCGGGTCCGCGTGATCGAGATCGATCCTGCCGATTTCAATCATGGAGACAGTCGCAACCTCGGTGTGCAAAACGTGACGAGCGACTGGGTCGTACTCACCGTTGGAGACGCGCGGCCGGCGGACACTTGGTGGATCGAGAGGCTGCTCGAAGGCGTGACTGACGACGACATCGTGGGGGTTTGCGGAGCACAGGTAGTTCCTCATGAGCGAGACGCGAACCCAGTGGAGTGGTTCCGGCCGGTTTCCGAGCCGACGCTGCGCCGCTTTCAGTTTTCTTCAGCGGAGGAATTCGATAGGCTGTCTGCCGCCGAGAAGCTCGCTGCGTGCGGCTGGGACGACGTTACCGCCCTGTATCGCCGCGAAGTGCTGCTGCGCATTCCCTTCAGGCGCACCACATTTGCCGAAG
>JBDSVO010000076.1:0-3699 GCA_039927215.1 Gemmatimonadaceae bacterium | reverse complement strand
GTGGGGCGACCGTAGTCGTGGGGGTGAATCGATTCACGGATGACTCGCCCGAGCTGACTGTTCCCGCCCCGGATTACACGGGTCTGGAGGCAGATCAGGCGGCGTCGCTGTCTGCCTTGAAAAGCCGGCGAGATCATGAGGCTGTAGCTCGCTCTCTTGACGCGCTCAGAGCTGGCGCCGACAAGCTACAGTCTTCTGCTGCGGCGGAATCGGGCATTGTCGAGCGCATTGTTGACGCAGTCCGCGTCCGCGCGACTGTCGGGGAAATTGCTCACACCCTGCGGCAGAGCTTCGGAACTCACGACCCGGCGGCATAGGCCTTGGTCGCGCTTGAGACGCAACACAGAGAGGGCTAACTTGCGATTTTCCCGACATACCGTCACACCCTCGCGACTCGAGCATGCCGCTGTACGAATACCGCTGCCCGGAAGGGCACGATTTTGAAAAGTTCTATCGCTCGATAAACGCCGCGCCAACCGAGGAGCGATGTCCGGAGTGCGGCAAGGTCGCAAAGCGCCTGATGTCTACCGCCGGCCTCGTCTTTAAAGGCTCGGGATTCTACATCACCGACTATGGCAAGGACGGGAAGAAGGCGGAGCGCGAGGCTATCTCCGCCGAAAAAACGAAGACTGACGCGTCAGACGCCAAGAAGGCGGCGGCAAATACGTCGGACAGCGCCAAACCTGCTTCAGAGTCGTCAGCGACGGACAAATCCAAGCCCGCCGCAGCATCTCAACCCGCGCCATCGGCGGCGACGACTGCGGCTGAAAAGCCAAAACCAACTCCCAAGAGCAACTCCGGCGAATGAACGCCCCCGAACTGATACGCGCCGAGCTCGCCAGAGCGGCGCGTGAGCTTGGCGCGGGCGATGTCGAGCCGGTTATCGAGCGCCCGCGCGACCCCTCGCTCGGCGATTGGGCTTCGAACATTGCCATGGCTCTCGCCCGTCCACTTCGGATGCGGCCCGCCGAGATCGCTGCTGCACTGAAGGAACGCATGCACCTGGAGGACGCAGGAGTCGAAAGTGTGGAGATCGCAGGCCCCGGGTTCATGAACTTCCGGCTCGATCCACGTTACGTCGCCGAGAGCATCCGTGAGGTGATCGAAGCGGGCGAGAGCTTCGGCAAAAGCAACGCAGGCAAGGGCGAGCCGGTGAATGTCGAGTTCGTGTCTGCAAATCCGACTGGCCCGCTGCACGTCGGCCACGGCAGACAAGCTGCGCTCGGCGATGCCATCGCAACACTCCTCGACTGGACCGGATGGAATGTCACCCGCGAGTTTTATTACAACGACGCCGGCGCGCAGATCGATAACCTTGCTGCCAGCGTCCGCGCCCGCATAGACCAGCTAAGGGGCGCGGAGGGTGAGATTCCGGAAGGTGGATATCACGGCGAATACATTCGAGAGATCGCCGAAAAGTTTCTCGCGACGCACAATGTGAACGGCGCTTCGCCGGACATGGACGTCTTGCGTCGCTTCGCCGTCGCCGAGCTGCGCAACGAGCAGGACCTGGACCTGCAGGCGTTTGGCGTCAAGTTCGACAACTATTTCCTCGAGTCATCGCTTTACAGCGACGGCAAGGTAGACGCGACGGTGAATGCACTCGTACAGTCGGGAAAGACGTACGAGGATTCAGGAGCTTTGTATCTCCGCACCACCGAGTACGGCGACGACAAGGATCGCGTGATGCGGAAGAGCGCCGAGAAGGGCGGCGACTTCACGTATTTCGTTCCTGATGTTGCATATCACCTGACGAAGTGGGAGCGCGGCTATCACCGCGCGATCGATGTCCAGGGTGCGGACCATCACAGCACAGTGACGCGCGTGAGGGCAGGATTGCAGGCACTCGGCATGGGCATTGTCCCGGACTATCCCGAGTACGTGCTGCACCAGATGGTGACCGTCATGAAATCCGGCGAGGAAGTGAAAATCTCGAAGCGTGCAGGGAGCTATGTGACGGTTCGCGATCTCATCAGCGAAGTGGGGCGCGATGCCGTGAGATTCTTTTTCCTGATGCGGAAGAGTGATTCACAGCTCGTATTCGATATTGACGTGGCGGTGAAGCAATCGGAGGAGAATCCCGTGTACTACGTGCAGATGGCGCACGCCCGAATGTGCGGGATCTTTCGCGTTGGTGAGCTCGACCGTGAGGGTTTTTCCGTCGCGGGGGTAGACCTCGGTGTGCTTGCCGAGCCTGAAGAGCAGCAGCTCATCAAGGCGCTCGCGGATTTTCCCGCTGTCGTCACCGGCGCTGCAGCTGCGCTCGAGCCGCAGCGGGTCGTCGGGTATCTGACGGAGACGGCCCGGCTCACACACCTTTGGTATCACAAGCACCACGTACTCGGCCAGCCGGAAGCTGTGACGCATGCCCGGCTTGCTCTGGCGCGGGCAGCGCAGATTACGATTCGGAACGCACTCACAATACTTGGAGTCAGCGCTCCAGAGCGCATGTAACCATCGCTTCGTCCAACCCCTGGCCAGGAAATCATGACCGTACTAGTCGTTGGGTCGGTGGCGCTCGACTCAGTCGAGACTCCTTTCGGAAAAGCCGATGATGTACTTGGCGGGTCCGCGAACTTTTTCGCCGCTGCTGCGAGCCTCCTCACACCTGTGCAGCTGGTCGGGGTCGTTGGAACGGATTATCCAATGGAAAAGCTCGAGCCACTGGCGGCAAGGAACGTCGATCTGGCCGGCCTCGAGCGCGCTGATGGAACTTCGTTCCGATGGAGAGGGCGTTATCGCCACGACTTGAACGCGGCCGAGACGCTCGAGACTCATCTAGGAGTTTTTTCGAGGTTCAGCCCGAAGATTCCCGAACAGTTTCGTGATGCGCCGTTCGTCTTTCTGGCGAACATTGATCCGCGCTTGCAGCTCGACGTCCTCAATCAGGTGAAGCGCCCCAAGCTCGTCGCTTGCGATACGATGAACTTCTGGATTCAGAGCCGTCGCCCCGACTTGATCGATCTGTTCAAGAAGGTCGATCTCGTCACACTCAACGACGGTGAGGCACGACAGCTCTCGGAGAAGGTGAACCTCGTGCAAGCCGCGAAATGGATCATGGATCTTGGCCCCAGGCACGTCATCATCAAGAAGGGCGAGCACGGCGCGTTCATGTTCAGTCAAGACAACGTGTTCTTTGCGACGGCATATCCGCTTGAAAGCGTGTTCGATCCCACCGGTGCCGGGGATTCGTTCGCGGGTGGCTTTATTGGCTATCTCGCCCGGACGGGTGATCTCAGCGACGCAAACATGCGCCGGGCTGTCATGTACGGCTCAGCGCTCGGGTCGTTCGCCGTCGAGAAGTTTTCGACTGAACGCCTGATGACGCTCACCCGAGAGGAAGTAGATGCTCGCGTGCGTCAGCTTCGCAACCTGACTGCGTTCGAAGAGGAGCTGCCGGCATGACCAGCGGCACTCTCCGCTATCGCGATTCCGGCGTGGATATCTCCGTATCCAACGAAGCGAAGGCTCGCATAGCAAAGCTCGTTTCATCAACACATACGAGCGGTGTGGTTGGTGGCTTTGGCGGTTTCGGCGGAATGTTTCGCGCCCCCGCGGGAATGCGAAACCCAGTGCTCGTGTCGAGCGCGGATGGCGTGGGCACGAAGATTCGTGTGGCGATCGAAGCTGGCCGGCATTCCACCATCGGCCATGATCTCGTCAATCATTGCGTGAACGATATTCTGACTCAGGGGGCAA
>JBDSVO010000075.1:0-42764 GCA_039927215.1 Gemmatimonadaceae bacterium | reverse complement strand
ACGGGATACAAGGCCTATGCCGCCGGGTCGTGAGTTCCGAAGCTCTGCCGCAGAGTGTGAGCAATTTCCCCGACAGTCGCTCGGGCGCGGACTGCGTCAATAATACGCTCGACAATGCCTGATTCCGCCGCGGCGGAAGATAGTACCGTGTCCGCTGCTGCTCTTAGCGCATCAAGAGAACGGGTCACAGCTTCCTGATCGCGTCGGCTTTTCAAGGCGGACAGCGACGCCGCCTGATCTGCCTCCAGACCCGTGTAATCCGGGGCGGGAACAGTCAGCTCGGGCGAGTCATCCGTGAATCGATTCACCCCCACGACTACGGTCGCCCCACTCTCCACGCGCATCTGATGCTCGTAAGCGCTGCGGCTGATCTCTTCCTGGAAAAACCCCTTAGCGATTGCCGCCTCCGCCCCGCCCAGCGCGTCGGATCGCGCTATGAGCTCGAGCGCTTTCTTCTCGACCTCGTCGGTGAGCGCCTCCACGTAATAGCTTCCGCCGAGGGGGTCAGCGGTGTTCGGAACGCCGGCTTCATAGGCAATGATCTGCTGTGTTCGCAGCGCGAGTGTCGCTGCCTCAGCGGTCGGTAGTGCCAACGCCTCGTCGTATCCGTTGGTGTGAAGAGATTGAGTTCCGCCGAGCGTTGCGGCGAGAGCCTGGATTGCCACGCGAACCACATTGTTGAGCGGCTGTTGCGCCGTGAGCGTGACGCCGCCTGTCTGCGTGTGAAATCGCATTCGGCAGCTTGGCTCTGATGCTCCAAAGCGCTCATGCATTATGCGCGCGTACATGCGGCGAGCCGCGCGGAATTTTGCAATCTCCTCGAACAGATCGTTGTGCGCGGCAAAAAAAAACGAGAGCCGTGGCGCGAATTCGTCCACCTTCAGCCCCGCGGCAACCGCGCGCGTGACATACTCGATTGTATTCGCGAGAGTGAATGCAAGCTCCTGCACTGCGGTCGCTCCAGCTTCACGTATGTGATAGCCGGAAATCGAGATTGGATTCCATCCGGGGAGTTCAGCCGCGGAAAATCGAAATACCTCGGCGATCAGTCGGAGACTGGGCTCAGGCGGGTAGATGTAGGTCCCGCGGGCTATGTACTCCTTGAGGATGTCGTTCTGAATCGTCCCGTTGAGCTTGTCTCTCGCGATCCCGCGTTCCTCGGCCACAACGATGTACATCGCAAGCAGGGTAGCCGCGGTCGCGTTGATCGTCATTGACGTCGAGACGCGACTGAGATCTATCTCATCAAACAGGACGTGCATGTCCTCGACCGTATCGATCGCAACGCCTGCCCGGCCCACTTCACCATGGGACCGGGGCGAATCGGAATCGAGTCCCATCTGAGTCGGCAAGTCGAACGCTACGGAGAGTCCTGTCTGACCAGCGGCGAGCAGATGACGAAATCGCTCGTTCGTCTGGCGGGCGGTCCCAAAACCGGCGTATTGCCGCATGGTCCACAGCCGGCCGCGATACATGTCCGGCTGAATGCCGCGAGCAAAGGGAAAAACGCCCGGGTCGCCGAGCGTCGTCGGATAGTCGCGAGGGGCCCCTTCGGGCTGATACACCGCCTGGAGCGGAATTCCCGAGGGAGAGCTCTTCTCGGCGGGCTCTCCGCCGTGCGTCATAGGGCGGCTAAAGGCCGCTTCGTCGTCACAACTCCCGCCAGCATACCCAGCGCGATCTCGATGTCGGACTTGCTTCCGATATAGAGGGGCGTTCTCTGGTGCAAATCCGTGGGATCGATGTCGAGAATGCGCTGCCGTCCATCGGTGGCTGCTCCGCCCGCCTGCTCCACGATGAAGGCCAGAGGATTGGCCTCGTACAAAAGTCGCAGCTTGCCCCGCGGATTCTTCTCGTTCGCGGGATATGCGAACACTCCGCCGCCGAGGAGATTGCGATGGAAATCCGCGACCAGTGAGCCGACATATCGCACGCTCATCGGCTTTCGCTCGCCATCGAGTCCGCGATAGCGCCGCATCAGAGCTCTCACATCCTCATCCCACAATCGCTCGTACGAATCGTTCACAGAGAGATAGCGCCCCACCGTCGGAATCCGAATGTCCGGATGCGACAGCAGGAACTCTCCAATCGATGGATCGAGAGTGAAGCCGTGCGCGCCCTGCCCCGTCGTGTAAACGAGCATCGTGCTCGAGCCATAGATGACGTAGCCCGCCGCAACCTGACGACGCCCTGGCTGTAGCATGTCCTCCATCTCGCCGCGGCTTCCGCGCGTGATCTTGCGAACCACGGAAAAGATCGTCCCGACCGGAACGTTGACATCGATGTTCGAGGAACCGTCGAGCGGATCGAACAGCAGGCAGTATTTGCCGCACCGGAATCTTTCCGGAATGCCGATTATGCCTGGCTCTTCTTCAGACGCCATCGCGCACAACCTGCCGCTGTGGTCGACCGCCTTGATGATTATCTCGTTGGCGATTACGTCGAGCTTTTCCTGTATCTCGCCCTGAACATTCCTGTCGTCAGTTGCGCCCAGGATATCGGCAAGGCCGGCGCTCCGGACTTTGTTGGCGATCATCTTCGCTGCCAACCCCATGTCGTACAGGACGCCCGAAAGCTCTCCGGTCGCCTCCGGGTGAAGTTTTTCCTGCTCGATAATGAACCGCTCGATCGTGACGACCGACGTTGCTGTATGCTTCACTTAAGCTTCCTCGGCGGGAGGGGTGCGAACTGTCTGCTCAAGCCGGCGCGCGGCATACATGCGCGCATCCACCTCGTAGCGGTTGAGGTGATAACCGCGGCGTATGCTTTCCCAAATGTAACGCAGGGGGAAAGTCCTGCGCTCCCGAAACTGCTCGACATGGCGAAGCTCGTGCAGGAGGAGCGGAGCGTCGACAGTTATACCGCGAGCAAAGAAAATCGTGTGCCACAGCGTTATCGCAGCAACGCTCGCCTGGCCGATCACCCATCCTGCCACAAGCGGTGGTAGGCCGCCGCGACGCAGGCGCATCTGAGCGAGCTCCGGGTATCCACGTACGAGCTCGTCGGGCATCTGCATCGCCTCGCCAATCAATTTTCTGCCGATCCGGGAGAGATATCCCATCGCTGACCTTCGGCCTCGAGAATGATTGCCCTGCCATCGGTGCGAACTATGACAGTTCCGCGCTCATCAGTACGCACGACTCGCGCCCCCACACGGGCGAGTGCGGCCAGCACGTCGGCACTTGGGTGGCCGTAAATGTTATCCGCTCCGACCGAGATAATTGCCGCGGAGGGATGAACGGCCGAGAGGAATTCGTCGCTGCTGCTGGTGGAGCTGCCATGATGTCCAACCTTCAACACGTCAGCCGCGAGCTGATTACGGGCATGATCGAGCAGCCAGGCCTCCTCTGCGCCTTCCGCGTCGCCAACCGAGAGAAAGCGTACAGACCCGTATCGAATCAGCACGATAGTGCTCGCTTCATTGGGGTCGACCAGCGAAGCTGTCCACGCTGAATCGGGCGCGAGAAACTCGACGGTAACTCCGTCAATTGTGATTTCATCTCCCGGGTGAACGCGTCGCCATTCAACGTCCGCTTCTCGTGCCGCGCGCAGGGATTGATCGTATATCCTGCTTCCCTGAGGAAACGCCGCGTCCCAGAATGTTCGCGGCCGTAGCGCCGCCAGCACGCTCACGGCTCCGCCAACATGATCGGAATGCGCATGCGACAGTACGAATGATTCGAGAGCGCCCCCTCGTCGCATAATGTAAGGAATGATCGTCGAGCGTCCGGCATCTCCGCCTTTCCAAACTCGGCCGGCGTCAATCAGCATCCATCGCCCACCGTTCGTCCGCAGCAGAATCGCATCTCCCTGCCCTACGTCGAGCACATGAAGCTCGACCCAGCCTGAATACGGCAGATGAATCGCGGGTGCCCAGGCGACCACAACGAGCGCGGATGCAGCCGCTAAAAGTGGTCTCGCCGGATGCCTGCTCAGAATCGCGACGAGCAGCGCAGCGATTGCGATGCTCCCAGCAACTACGGTGAGATAGGTCGGCGTTACCGGCAATGAGCTTGCCGGCAACGCGGCGGCCGCCGATGCGACGCCGTCGAACATCAGCAGCAGAGGATGTGCGGCAGCGGCGAAAAACCCCGCTATCAGCGGAAAAGGAGCAAACACGAGCGCGAGAAACAGCGTCGGCTGAAGCACGGAGATCACCGGGCCGGCGGCGAGATTTGCCAGCGGCGCAACGAGACTCAGCCGGCCGAAATACCAGGCGACGAGCGGAGCGCTCACGATGCTGGCGACGACGGATGTGAGCAGCTCGCGACTGATCCTCAGTGACAAACCGGACAATCGTGGTGCGAAAAAACGACGAGACAGAACCCCGCTCGCTATCAGACCAGCAATTCCGACGACGCTCAGCTGATATCCGAGGTCGAGAACGGTTCGCGGCTGAACGAGCGGAACAAGCGCACCCACAGCCCACGACGCCCACGGAGAAGTCGGGCGCTGCCAGGCGGCCGACGCAGCTCCCATTCCAAGCATTGCAGCCGAGCGCACGGCAGGCGGTGGTGCCCCGATCACGGCGACATAGATCGTGATGACCGCGAGGGCAACCAGCGCAGCCAACGATGGCGGGAGCCGTGCAAGACGAAGAATCAACAAGATTGCGGCGGCGATGATCGCGACATGCAGCCCCGAAATCGAAAGCATGTGAATTATTCCGGCACGCGCGTAACGATCACGCATCTCCGGCGGAATCTGATGTTGATCAGCGATCAGAAGCGCTTTCGCCATTCTTGCGTCGCGGCCAAATACTCGGTCGATGGTTTCCGCAGCACGTACGCGTGCGCTCCCGAGGGTTGTAGCGTCAGTGCGCTCCGACTGAGCCGCGCGCTCCTCGCGCGTCACGCGCTTCGCAGGGAGGGCCGAGAGTAGCGCGATCAAGGTGCCGCCGACCGAAAGCAGACCGATTGCTCCCAGTGTGGCGTTGCGTCGTTGCGCGCCGTAGAGCGCACAGCAGATACCGGCTGCAACTGCAGGGAGCGCAGCGCCTGAGAAGCCGGAAAGAAGTCCGGCTGCAAACGAGAGGTATGCTGAAGTAATGAGGGGCAGCGGGCGCTTCCAGAATCGGGCAGCCCGACTGTAAGTGAGACGGCGGCGAATCCGCGCAGCCGCCCGTCCCGCGAATGCTCTTTAAACCGCCATTGGGAGGCGAGCGCGCTCGCGTACCACGGCGCCGGTGAATGTCGAACCGGTCGTTCCGGTGAGCTCGACTGTCACGTAGCTCCCGATCATCGCCGGATCGCCCGGGATAATGACCGTCTTGAAATCGCGTGTCCGCGCCTGAAGCAGCCCGCCGCGACGCGCCTCCTTTTCGATCAGCACCTCACGCCGCTGACCAAGCTGCCTGAGGTTCCCGTCGCGCACACCGGAGCGAACGGTTTCGATCAGTCGCGCGAGTCGCTCGCTCGCGACTTCATCCGGTATCGTTTCACTGGCAGGAAAACGCGTCGCGGGAGTGCCGTCACGCGGTGAGAACTTGAATGTGAAGGCATCCTCAAAACCGACTTCACGCACAGCGCTCAGCGTTTCCTCGAAGTCGCCGTCACTCTCTCCCGGGAATCCGACAATGACGTCGGTCGTCAGCGCAACGCCGGGAATCGCCGCCCGCAAGCGCGCTACACACTCGAGGTATTTCTCACGTGTGTACCGCCGCAGCATTCGCTTCAGCACAACCGACGAGCCCGACTGCATCGGAAGATGAACATGCTCGCAGACAGCATCAGTCTCGGCCATCGCGGCAATTACCCGGTCGCTGAAGTCATTCGGGTGAGGGCTTGTGAAGCGAACACGTTTCACCCCGGGCACGCCACCGACCGCGCGCAGAAGATCACCGAAATCGTGTGTGCCGTCGTTGTATGAATTGACCGTCTGACCGAGCAGAACAACTTCCGTCATTCCTTCCGCGACTACGGTTTCAGTCTCTCGCACCACGTCGTGGAGCTGCCGACTTCGCTCGGGTCCGCGCGTGGTTGGCACAATGCAGTAGGTGCAGCGGTAATCACATCCCCTCTGGACAGGTATCCACGCTTTTACGCGATCGAACCGGCGCGCGGAGAAGTCTTCGTAATGTTCTTCCAGGTCGAAGTCAGTCGAGCTCGTGCGCGTTCCCTTGCGCGCGTTCTCCACCAGCAGCGGCAGTGACCGGTAGCCGTCGGGGCCGATCACCAGACTCACATGGCTCGCGCGCTCGAGGATCTGAGGGCCCAGGCGCTGCGCCATGCATCCAGTAACGCCGAGCACTGCCCCGCGCTTCATCTTGCTTTTCATCTCGCCAAGACGGCCGATCACTCGCTGCTCAGCGTGCTCGCGGATGGCGCATGTGTTGACGAGTATGACGTCGGCGGCTTCCGGTACGTCCACTTGCCGGTAGCCCGATGCAGCCAGTTTTCCCAGCATGAGCTCGGAATCACTGATGTTCATCTGGCAACCGTAGGTCTCGATGTAGACTGTGGATTCGGTTGGAGCCGTCATGCTTCCAAAGTATCAGCCGGAACGGCAGTGAGTCTTCCATTATTGAGCACGAGTGTCGCGTCGAACCGGTCTCGCCGACGTATCAGTGGGGCCGATATACCGACCGGGAGGTAGTCCTCGGAGAGCCCTTCGTCGCCGGAGATGGCAACTACGTCGGCAGACTGATTCACTCGTAAGGCGCTGTATTCAGCCGCTTTACGCCTGCCAACCTCACGTAATTCCGAGCACCGGCTGTCCACCTCGGCCGATGCTACCGCGGCGCCGAGCCGCGATGCTGCCGCACCGGGGCGCGCCGAATACGGAAAGACATGCAGCGAGGTGAAAGGAAGACTCTCGACCAGCCCCAGCGTCTGCCGGTGATCGTCGTCGGTCTCTCCGGGAAAGCCACAGATGATGTCGGCGCCGAGCCCGAAGACTCGTCGCGGCCCGATGATGCGCCCGATACTCGTTTGGTAAGTGCGCGCGGTGTACCAGTGCCGCCCCATTCGCTTGAGCACGCGATCCGACCCCGACTGCAGTGGCGCATGTAGAAAAGGCGCAAGGCGTGAAGGATCCGCCATCAGCTCGCAAAGACGGTCGTCCACCTCTGTCGCCTCGAGAGATGACAGCCGAAACCGCACTCGAGGGATTCGTGTCACGAGCGTCTCGACCAGCAACGAGAGCGAGCTCCCGATGTCCGAGCCGTACGACCCGATATGAATTCCAGTAAGCACTATCTCCGGATGCGACTCGGCGAGACTGAGAGCTTCAGTCGCGAGCTCTTCCAGCGGACGCGAACGATTCGAGCCGCGCGCCAACGTTGTCGCGCAGAACGTGCAATGCTCGTCGCATCCATCCTGGATTCGCAGCAGTGCGCGGGCGCCGGTCTGCACCCGCGGACTAGTCGGCTCAGGAGAGGGTCGCAACCCCAATGTCGAGGCAATGAAGTTGAGATCTGCGCCGGCAACTGTATCCGTTACCGTTGGAAGAGTTGCGAGAGGCGCGACATGCTCGTCGCGCGCAGAGAGTCCGGGAGCACAACCCATGACGATCGTTCGCACGGCCGGATTTGCGCGGGCAACTCTTCGCACTCCCTTTCGAAGCTCTACTTCAGCCGCCGCGGTAACTGTGCAGCTGTTGAAGATCACGACGTCAGCCTCACCCGCCGTGGCCACTTCGCTGGCTCCCGCTGAAACCAGCATCGCACGCACCGCCTCGCTGTCGTACTGGTTCGCGCGACAGCCGTGGGTTCGCAACAAAAACTTCATGGAGTTGTAGGGGGGGCAGTAGTAGTGCCCGCGCGCTCAACCGTGCTCGTTTCGGGCGCGGGAGCGTCGGGACGTCCTGCGGGTTTAAGCGGAAGCTGAACGTAAAAGGAGCTTCCCTCTCCCTCACGGCTGTTCACCCAGATCATGCCGCCATGGAGGTCGACGACGAGCTTGCAGAAGGTCAGTCCAAGTCCGGAGCTCCGGACGCGTGGAGCCTGCGAGCCGGCAACCTGACCGAATTTCCTGAATATCACTTCGTGATACTCCGGCGGAATACCAGGGCCGTTGTCACTCACTGTGAACAGAACTCCGTCGGGGGTCTTCCGCCCACTGAGCAACAACGTGATCGGAATCGACGAGTGCGTTACGGCATTTTGAATGAGATTCCAGAACACACGCTTGAGCAGTGCCCTGTCGGCCTCGAACACCGGCGTGTCGTCGTCAACGCTCAACGACGCCTTCGTACCTTCCTGCAGGAAGCGGTGACTCCACTCATGTAGCAGCTCGGCAAGCAACGCCGCGGGTGCGATCTGCGTGTGGCTGAGGCTGATCGCGGCTTCCTCGATCCGCGCGACCTCGAGTATGTCCTCGATGAGAGCGAGCAGGTCCTCCGATTTCTCCTCAGTGTCTCCGATCGCCCGCCGCTGCGAATCACTCAGGGGGCCGAAGTCGCCGTCGCCGAGCATCTCCAGCGTCGCGAGCACAGCGGTAAGCGGGCTCTTCAAATCGTGAACGATCATCTTCATGAGATCGTCGCGCACTTTCTCCAGCTCGCGGAGCTTGCGGTAGCTGTTCTCGAGCGCATCGGTCGCCGCTTTCAGTTTGAGCAGGCTTCGTACGCGGGCACCGAGGACGAGACGGTTGTGGGGCTTCGTCAGGAAATCGTCCCCACCGGCCTCGATACCTTTGACGCGGTCACCAGTGTCGTTGAGGGCGGTTACGAAGATCACTGGAATGCGCGACGTCCTGGGATCGCGCTTGATTCGCCGGCACACCTCGAAGCCCGTTGACCGCGTATCGACGCCGAGATCTCCAGCAGGCATGGAGACGTCGAGAATACACAAATCGGGACTGTGCTCGAAGCACGCGGCCAGAGCGGACGGGCCGTCCTCCGCCGAGATGGTGCGGTATCCCAGAGTGTTGAGCTGGTCGAACAGGAGCTCGACGTTTGCCGGAAGGTCATCAGCCACCAGGATGAGCGGCGAGGGAGCTGCGCCCGGCTTGGTCATAAGTTACGGCCGAACGCGCAGGCCGAAGCTGAGAGTGAAAGCGCGCTCGCGGACGGAGCTCACCATACCGGTCGCTGCGTCGGCGGAGCGCCACGCGTGCTGGACAGTCACGTCGAACGCAGCGCGGTTTCGGGAAAACTGAGCACCAAGACCTCCCGCAACCGAAGCTTCACGCACCTCGCCTCCAGCTGCCAGGAAAGGAAGGGTCCGATAGCGGCCACCCAGGCGGATGAGCACCACCCTCTCGAGAATGCGCGGTCCGGTTGCCTCGATCCCGGCGCCCCCGTCCCACGCATCCACCGCGCTTGCCTCATCAGAGCCCAGTCCATTCATTCGCGACCATAGATCCCGCGATATCTGCGCCGCAAAGGTTGCACCGCTCAACCCTTCATAGGAAACGCCGACGCCGTACTTGTCGGGAATGCTCGCCGATGCGACGACTGTGTCGCCTGCCCGCGCCTTGAGATCACCGCCCTTGCGTCCGGAAATCGCGATCGCGAACGACGCCGTAGGACGAATGATCGCGCCGGCGGACACGCCAAGCCCGGTGTAGCTCAGATTCGACACTTGCTGAATCGGCGTGAACCGGAGACTGTCGGGGAATGTCTGCGCGAACGAGAGACGATTGCGCCCGACAAAAACGTGCGCGCCCAGCCCGATCTGAAGGACACGGTTTGGAATCCATCCGCCCGCAAGGCGGACGTCGTTGATCGCCCCAATGCTGGAAACAGTCTCAGTCAGCTGCGCGATCTGACCGGCGATATCCTGATCTCGCGTGGTAGTCGTCGCCCATGACCGGTCCAGCAGTGTCGAAACCGAGAGGGCAATGCTTCCCCTGCCACCCACGGGCAGCGATGCAATCGCGAGCGGAAACCGAGAGATGGTGGAGCGCTCCGTGGTACTGCCGGAAGTGAATCGCCTGAACTCGGGCTCGTATTGAAGAAACAAGAGAGGCTCGGCCATCGTGGCAATGGATGCCGGGTTCACAGCAGTCTGCGGATCGAACTGCGCCAGTCCACCACCCGTTCCAAGCGCTCGCGTACTGAACTCACCGGGTGGATACCCGAATCCTTGAGTCGTGAGCGCGCCCTGCGCTCGTGCCGATCCAGCGGTCAGAGCGGTGAAAATCGCCACGAGCGTTGCAACACCCGCGAGACGCGCGCGAATCATGGGAGGCCCCGGGATTTTCTTGTCGAGTAGCTGATGCGCAGTCGTGGCCGAAGGTTTGGCGCTGCCTCAATCGAGAAGAACCGCGCCTGCGTCGAAGCCAGCCCTTCAGTTGTGCTGAGGAGAATCAACGCCCGCGGCGTATCCTCGGAGCTCTGCGAGCGCCAGAGAGCGATAACTTGCGCCACTTCCAGCGTTTTCAACCCGCTGTCGGCCGGCGAGATTTTCAGCGTATCGAGCGTGGTACCCGCAACGATCTGTGCGGCGCGCGAAAGATCGGTAACGGATTTCGTCGCAAGCGAAACGTTCGCGATCACGCGAACGGTATCATCCTTCTCTCCAGTGAGATCCGGACGCTGCGTGAGCAGAAGCGTGGCGCGCACGATTTGCGCCGTGTCGGAGATGAACTTTGGCACATCGAATCGCATGTAAACCCGGCGAGCGGGCAATCCGCCGACGTTCAGCGCCTCTGGCGGCCCTGGTGGGGGTCCCTTCACGAGCAGAGAGTAGTCGGAGAGGCTGAACGCGATGGTCGCCTGGTTCGCGGGCGTTTTCGAGTTAGGTGTTAGGATGATCGGCTTGACCGTCGTGTCCTTGTCGGCGCGGAAGTAAAGCTGTGCCCCACCGCCGGCTTCGACCGAGAATATCCGGAACTGCACCGGCCCCTGCGCGACTGCGCGCAATCCGATGCGCAACCTCTGCGCCCTCCTCGCGACGATCGCCTCACCCGGAATCTCGATATTGATCGAGTCCTTGAAGTCCGCCCTTACGAAGGTTTTCGAGGTGATCAGACGATCCGGTGTAAAGAGCGCCGCGACCGCGCTCGTTAGGGTGTCCGGAGCATTGGTGTTCACGTCGTAGGCCTGGATGGTGATCGGACCGGCGGGGAGCTTTGCGCCAACTGTATCGAGCCTGAGACGCAGACGCGCGCTGTCCACAACCGAAACCACCGGCGTATCGGTGGGCGATTTGATGTACCGCTCGGGAATCGAATCAAATCTGATGACGGCGCGCGAATCGACCGTGTCGCCGCGCGAAGCGAGGAGCATCGACAGCTCTGTGCCGAGCCCGGTTGCAGCGGAGACAGTCGTATCGAGAACCACTGGATCGATCGTGATCGTCTCGATCTGTCCCTGCTGGTTCGAGCACAGGTCAGGGCAGCCGACGCTCGTGTCCAGAGATTCGGTGCAAGCTGCCGCAAACACTACTATCGAAAGAATGCCGGCCGCACGAGCTCCGGCAGAGAAAAATCCCACTAAGTCCTTCCACGTAAATGGTTCAATGCGAACGCTTCGGGCAGCAGCTCCGAGAGGTGCCACGTCGCCTGCTTGCCGTTGCGGGCGTAGCTGCGGATCAGAAGATCGGGAGCGAATTCGCTCATCGTCTGTCTGCACGACCCGCACGGTGGTGATGGCTCGTCCGACTCACTCGCGATCGCAATCTCCTCGAATGTCGTTAGACCCTGCGCAACGGCCGCCGCAACCGCTACTCTTTCGGCGCAAAGCGCCTCACCGTAAGCGGCATTCTCGACGTTGCAGCCTGCCACGATCTCGCCGCTGGACGCCTTGATTGCCGCCCCGACGCGAAAGCGCGAGTAGGGAGCATAGGCGTTCTCCATTGCGGCGAAGGCTGCGTCTCGCAACCGGTCGCCGCTGTTGCCGCTTTCGCTCACCACGCGCTCAACTCGGAGAGAAACGAGCTTCCCGACCCGCGATATGAGACACCAAGCCACTCCCCTATAGTTGCGCCCAGGTCTGAAAAAGTCCGGCGGACGCCGAGATCGACGGGCCGAACGGCCGGTCCGATAGCGAACAGGGGCACTCGTTCGCGCGAATGGTCCGTCGATGGGGTGGTCGGGTCGTTGCCGTGGTCAGCGGTGATGAAAAGCAGGTCGTCCTCTTTGAGTGGGGAGATGAGCGAGGGCAGCGCGCGGTCGAACTCGCGGAGCGCCTGATAGAACCCCTGAGCGTCGTTTCTGTGCCCGTACAACTGGTCGAAATCTACTAGGTTGGCAAACAGGAGCCCACTATTGTCTCCCTTCAGCCAGGCGCGTATCGCGTCGATTCCCTCTGCGTTTGACGACATATGTTGCGACGTGATTGAGCGCCCCGCGAAGAGGTCGTCGATCTTGCCTACCCCCGCGCGCTCAATGCCTGCCGCGGACAGCGCATCGAGAAGCGTTTCCTCCGGAGGATCGATCGAGAAATCGCGCCGGTTGGGAGTCCGCTCGAAATAGCCGGGAACCCCGACAAACGGACGGGCGATCACTCGCGAGACATCGTGAGGCGCGACGAGAATCTTCCGCGCGTTCTCCGACGCTCGATACAGCTCCTCGAGCGGCACGATCTCCTCGTGGGCCGCGATCTGGAAGACCGAATCCGCCGAAGTGTAGACAATCCAGTCTCCGGTGCGCATGTGCTCCGCGCCAAGCGCGTCGATGATCTCAGTGCCGCTCGCGACCCGGTTGCCGATTACTCCCCGCCCGGTGACTTCCGAAAAATGCGACAGCACCTCCGGAGGAAATCCATGCGGAAAAGTTGGGAACGGCCGTTTGATTTGTATTCCCGCAATCTCCCAGTGACCGGTCGTGCTGTCCTTGCCGGCCGAAGCCGGAGTCATTCTTCCCCACGCGCCGAGAGACCCTTTCGTTGGCGGAACCCCGTCGATTATCGCGATGTTGCCCAGGCCGCAGGCTGCGAGATTGGGAAGGTCGAAACCACCAACCGTGCTGGCAGTGTGGCCGAGGGTGTCACTGCCCGCATCGCCGTAAGCGGCCGAGTCCGGTGCGTCGCCGACACCGACACCATCGAGTACGATGATGGCTGCGCGTTTCATTCGCGACTCACTCGTCGACGTAATAGCGGTCGAGGCGCGACCCGAGCCCTGTCATGATCTCGTAGTAGGACATCTCCGCCAACTCCGCGAGCTCATCGAAGCCAATGCTCCGGCCATTGTCGCCGGATCCGATCAGGGTCACCTCGTCGCCTGGCTGACACGCCGTGTCGGTCACGTCGAGCATGATCATGTCCATCGTCACAAGCCCGACGATCGGCACAGTCCCACGTGACGTGAGCGCCGATCCCCGATTGCTGAGCGCTCGCGGATATCCGTCTGCGTAGCCCATCGGAATCGTGGCGATTCGCCGCCGTGACTCAGCGCGATAAGTCGCGTCGTAGCTAACACTGTCACCAGGCTCGATCCAGCGGGTCTCGACCACTCTCGCTCGAACGTGCACAACCGGCTCAGGGTCGAACTCCGGCCCTGCCTCGCTCCCCACACCATACAAGTAAATCCCCGGGCGAATAGCGTCCCATTCAGAGCGCCCGTGCCTGACGATTGCAGCGCTCGCGTCCGTATGCAGGACTGAAGGACGCGCCGCCAGAGTAGCGATCGCATCGCGGAAGCGCTGCTCCTGCTCCGTCATCGAACTGTCGTCGAGTTCGGCCGAATGGAAATGCGTGAAGGCGCCGGCCGGCGGATGTCGCTCAATTAGCGAGGCCAGCGCGCCCGTCTCGCGCCATGGCACTCCTGCGCGCGACATACCGGTATCGATCGAGAGGTGCCATTCACTGGCGCCGCCCTCCTCGCACCACCTGGTAATCTCCTCCGCGGAGCCCAGCGTCGGCGTGAGTGCCAGCTCGCGAGCCGCTGCATATTCATCGGCAAGCAGCGGAGTAAACACGATCAGTGGCCGCGTGATTCCCGATCGCCGAAGCGCGCGCCCTTCCGCGATCGTGGCGATGCCGTACGCATAAGGATCGAGCGACTCGAGCGCCTTCGCTACCCGCTCGGCGCCCAGGCCATAAGCGTCTGCTTTTATCATTGGTATGAGCCGGACGCCGGCGCGCTGTTGCGAGGTGCGTGCATTGCGCACAAGCGCCCCGAGATCGACATCCATCCAGGCGCGATCTAGTCTGCGAGCCATTGGCGGGTCGAAGACGGCCCCTCTAGAATTCCACTCACAGCGCGCAATCTAGCAAGCAGGAGTCGCATGCACGACAAAGCCACACTCAACGATGCTCTGGAGCTGATGCGCGATCTAAGGCGCCGCTGCGAGTGGGACGCGGCGCAGACGCACGAGTCGCTGCGCCCGTATCTGATCGAAGAAGCGCACGAGCTCGACGAGGCCATCAGGGATGGCAGCTCCGCGTTGATGCGGGAAGAGCTCGGGGATCTTCTTCTGCAGGTGCTGTTTCACTCGGTAATCGCGGAGGAGCGGGGTGAGTTCGGCGCGAACGACGTTGCGCAGGGACTCATCACCAAGATGCGCGCTCGTCATCCCCATCTGTTCGACGGCGAGGGAGAGCGGGAATCATGGGAACGGATGAAGGCAAAGAAGCGTGCGTCTATCGCCGATGGGTTGCCCGCATCACTGCCGCCGTTGCACCGCGCGCATCGGCTTCAGGACAGAGCTGCAGGCCTTGGCTTCGACTGGCCGGATGTGACTGGCCCAGCAGCCAAGGTGGAAGAGGAGCTAGCGGAAGTTCGCGAGCAGCTGGAAGATCGCCTGGTGCTGCCTCCCGGAGCTGCCGCGAAGCTCGATCCCGATCACGCCATGCTCGAAGCCGAGCTCGGCGATCTCTTGTTCGCGTGTGTCAATCTCTGCCGAAAAGCCGGAGTGCACGCGTCGCTGGCGCTCGATCGCGCGAATTCCAAGTTCGAACAGCGCTTCAGGAACATCGAGGCGATGTGCCGCGATCGCGGAATTGAAATCGGTGAAGCCGGGCTGGAGCAGCTCGATGCGCTCTGGGAGGAAACGAAGAGCGCCGAATGAGGTCAGGGACGCAGGCGATGCATCATACGCGGGAACGCAATCGTCTCGCGCAGGTGCGGAACACCGCAGATCCATGCGACAGTTCTCTCGAGTCCAAGCCCGAATCCGGCGTGCTCGAAAGTTCCGTACTTGCGTAGATCGAGATACCAGCTGTACGCGTCCATTGGAAGATTCTCTTCCTGGATTCGCTGGACGAGCTTGTCGTAGTCGTCTTCGCGCTGTGAGCCGCCGATTATTTCGCCATAGCCCTCGGGCGCGAGACAGTCGTTGCACAACACTGTCCGTGGATCGTCGGGATTCTCCTTCATATAGAAGGCTTTTGCCTCTTTCGGATAATTGAAAACGAAGACGGGACGGTCGTATCCCTCGGTGAGAAGCGTCTCGTCTTCAGCACCCATGTCGTCGCCCCACTTGATGCCGCTTCCTTTCGACTGCAGAGTCGGAACCGCGTCGGAGTAATTGATCCGCGGAAAGGGCGTCCTGATCGTTTCCAGCTTTGTCACGTCCCGCTCGAGCTCCTTCAGCTCGGGCATTCTTCGATCGAGGCATCGCGCGACGAGATAGGAGATGAACTCTTCCTGAAGCCGCATGTTGTCGTCGGAATTGTTGAACGCCACCTCCGGCTCACACATCCAGAACTCCGTGAGATGCCGGCGCGTCTTGGACTTTTCGGCGCGAAACGTCGGTCCGAAACAGTAAATCCTTCCAAACGCGGCAGCGGCTGCCTCTCCGTAAAGCTGACCGGTCTGCGCGAGATACGCGGTGCCTTCGTCGAAGTAATCGGTGCCGAAGAGACCGCTGCGCTCGCCAATGGCGGCTGTCAGGATCGGCGTGTCGACGAGAAGAAAGTCGCGGTCGTAGAAGAAGTCGCGGATGCCCTGCTCTATCTCGTGGCGCACCCGGGCGATTGCCCTCTGTCGCTCACTCCGCAGCCAGAGGTGCCGGTTGTCGAGAAGGAAGTCGATGCCGTGCTCCTTCGGCTGAATCGGATAGTCGGTCGGGCATGGGCCGAGGATTGCAAGGTCAGTTATCGCCAGCTCGAAACCACCCGGAGCCCGGACGTCAGGTCGTACTTCGCCTTGAACCTCGATCGTCGCTTCCTGGGTAAGCTCAGCGAACCGTTCCCACGCCTCTGGTGCAAGACTACTTTTCACGAGGACGCACTGCACTGTGCCACTACCGTCGCGCATGACGATAAAGGCAACTTTACCGGAAGAGCGCAGATGAGTAACCCAGCCTCGCAGCCGGACATTCTGTCCAGCATGAGCGCTGAGCTCGGAAATTCTTGGCGTTGGGAGGGGGGGAATCATTGCGGATGGTGTCGAAACTGCGAGTGCGCGGCAAGCTAGACCACGCCTATAGGGGTGTCAACAGCGCATGACGCTGCGAACCAGGCTCGGACTTGGGATCGTATCGATCACGATAATTCTGCTGATTCCGCTGTTACTGGCGTTACGCTCGCTGGAGACGGTGCACAGCATCACGCGAAGTCTGCGCGATCGCGAGTTCGCGGGCTCGCTGCAGCTCGGCCGCTTCCGTCAGGTCACTGACGACATAAAGCGAACGGAAGACGCGCTCCTCTTCGTGCACGACGAGGCGAGCCTCGCGCGCATGAAGCAGAATCTCGATGGGCTTGCAGCCATCGGCGATTCGCTCGACAGATACAAATTCAGTCCGGCCGGCGAGACCCGGACGGCGATCCTCGCGCTTCGCGCTGCTACTGATGCTGAATACGCGGCGGCCTCGGCGGGCAACAGCGCGGTCGCGGAAGACATCTCGACGCAGCGAGCGCGCCCGGCGGTGCAGACCATCGAGCGAATTATCGCACAAACCGAAGCACGGTTGCGCGATGAGACGCGTGACAAAGCGCAGAAGACTGCAGAGGCGACAGTCGAGGCGCAGCGGACAGCAGCCGGCTCGCTCGCAATCGCTCTTCTCCTGGCAACCCTTATCGCAATCTGGCTCACACGCTCGATCAGCCGTCCGGTTCACGACCTTGAAAAGGGTATGAGGGCAGTGGCCGATGGCGACTTCACGCATCGCCTTCCGATGGCTGAGAGCCGGTCAGACGAGTTCGGGCGGCTCGCCGGGAGCTACCAGCGAATGGCGTCACAGCTGGCCGAGCTCGACAAGCTGAAGGCTGAGTTTGTATCAGTCGCGTCACACGAGCTCAAGACTCCGATAAACGTGATCGTCGGTTATCTGGAGCTTCTGCAGGAGAACATCTACGGCGAGCTCAACCCGAAGCAACGCGAGATATTGCTTACGCTCGGGAAGCAGGCACAGACGCTGACGCGGCTTGTGAAACGCCTCCTCGATATCAGCAGGTTCGAGGCAGGCGGCGGCAAGCTTGAGCGTCGCCAGATAGATCTCGACAGGTTCCTCCACGCCTTCGAGTCATCCTTTCAGGTTCTGGCTCTTCAGCGAGAGATTTCGTTCCGGGTCGTTCGCGGCGACGATCTTCCTGCCCACGTGCTCTGGGACGAAGACCGAATCAACGAGGTACTCGGAAACCTGCTCTCGAACGCTTTCAAGTTCACGGATCGCGGCGGGACAGTCGAGCTGGCCGTGGAAGGCATGGACAACGACGTGTCGATTACCGTCAAGGATTCCGGAGCCGGCATACCGCCTGAACAGCTGCCACATATCTTCGAGAAGTTCTACCAGGCGAACAATCAGGCGCAGTCTGCCACGCGGGGCACAGGGTTAGGCTTGGCGATTGCAAGGGAAATAGTCGAAGCACACGGAGGAACAATTTCCGTATCGAGCAGTATGGGCGTTGGAACCACGTTCACGATCACGCTGCCGGTTCGCGCCGTTGTGACGCGGAGAACGCCCTTCCGCCGAACGCCACCCGTTGTGGAGGAAGTAGCTTGATCCGTAGAGCCCTGACCGCTTTCATGTTCGTCGCGGCAGCTTGCGCCAGGACGCCGGCTCCCGCTACCCCTACCCCTGCGGTGGAGTTTGCAGGGGTTATCGAACAGGCCCGCCAGAAAGTCGAGGCGGGAGATTATCCCTCGGCCGACCGCGTTCTTTCGGATTACGCATTGAGGCACCAGGGGACGCAGGAAGCGCGCGAGATTTCATTCTGGCGCGCAATGTATATAGTCGATCCCGCCAACCGCACGGCGTCGGTCGAACAAGGCATAAAAGCCCTCGATATCTATCTCTCCAGCGAAGGGGCCATCTGGTACAGGCCTCAAGCCGAAGTGTTGCGGCGAGAGGCGCTGGTGCTTCAGTCCGTGCGCCAGGCTCCGGTGCCGAAGCAGGTCAACGGCCGCGACACGGTGTTCATATCCCGTGAGGAAGAGACGGCGGCGCTGCGCGATCAGCTCGCCAAGGCCAACGCTGAATTGGATCGAATCAAGAAGCGGCTAGCCAATCCCGGCAGGTAGGCAGGCTTATCCGACGGGCGTAACCCGTCCTCTATCAAGGGAACAACCACAAAGCGCAGAGCCTCCAGGGCGTACTGCGCTTTGCAGTTCTCTTGCTTTGCCTTCGATTCAGCCCACGCGAAACAGCTGCAGTGCGCGCGAGTACCGCGACGAAAGCACCTTCCGAATCCCCGCGTTCGCTGCCGACGCCAGCTCCGGGTCTTCCGCGAGCAGCCGCTCCGCCTGTTCCCGCCCGATAACATTCAACGCTTCGTCGCGAATTGGATCCGCAACTCTGAACGAAGGCAGCCCGCTCTGCTCCGCCCCGAAGAGATTGCCCATGCCGCGAATGCGAAGGTCCGCCCGCGCAATCTCAAAACCGTCCTCAGTGTCCGCGAAAATTCTCAACCGCTCGCCCGAGTCCGGACCATAGTCGCCAAGGAGGATGCAGTACGACGCTTCAGCGCCGCGACCCACGCGGCCGCGCAGCTGGTGCAGCTGCGATAAGCCGAATCGCTCGGGGTGCTCGATGAGCATCACAGTCGCGTTGGGAACATCGATGCCAACTTCGATAACGGTGGTGGCGACAAGCACGTCTATCAGACCGTCGCGAAATGCGCGCATCGTGGCGTCGCGCTCGGTGGTTGAGATTCTTCCATGTAGCAGCGCAATGCGCTTTCCTGCAAATGCCCCCTCACAGAGCTGCCGATACATGGTCGTCGCAGCTTTCAAATCGATCTTCTCGGACTCCTCGATTACCGGATACACGACGTACGCCTGCCGCCCTTCGTCCGTCTCGCGGCGAACGAACTCGAGGACCTTGTCGCGTGCCTTCTCCGGCCTTATGACCGTGGTGACCGGCTGCCGACCCGCCGGCCGCTCGTCCAGTGTGCTCACATCCAGATCACCGTAAACCGTCAACGCCAGCGAGCGCGGAATCGGGGTCGCACTCATTAACAACACGTCGGGCCGCTCGCCCTTCGCTGCGAGCAAAGCGCGATGCTCGACGCCAAATCGGTGCTGCTCGTCGATCAACGCAAACCCCAGCCGGCCGAACGACGTGCTTCCCTGAACGAGGGCGTGCGTGCCGATGACGAGCGCTGACGACGTGGATCCGATGACCTTCTCGGCGCGAGACCGGTCACGGCTCGTCATGCCTCCAGTCAACAGCAGCGGCTGGATTTCGAGCGGCGCCAGGAGACGGGACAGCGTTCCAAAGTGTTGTTCGGCGAGGAGCTCAGTAGGAGCCATGATCGCCGCCTGATATCCGTTCTCCATCGCGAGCAGTGCCGCGAACAATCCGACAATCGTCTTTCCGCTCCCGACGTCGCCCTGCAGCAATCGATGCATCTTTCGATCACTGAACATGTCGGCGAAGATCTCGCGTATTGCCCTGTTCTGCGCCGCGGTGAGATTGTACGGGAGATTGTTTTTGAGGCCGCTCGTCAGCTCGCGGCGATTTCGAAATGCAATGCCACTTCGTCGCGCGCGCGCCAGGGCATTGCCGCGACGGTGAAGGATGTGGACGAAGAGCAGCTCCTCGAATGCCAGCCGTGCTCGGCCGCGCATTGCTTCCGCAATGGATTTGGGCCGGTGCACCATGCGGAGTGCATCGGTCAGCGACGGAGCCGACGCCGCGCGAAGAACTTCAGCCGGTAGATACTCCTTTACCGAGCGGAGCAGCTCGTCGAGCTGTGCATCGATTATCCCGCGGATGGCCTTGAACGACAGGCCTTCAGTTGCGGGATAAACAGAGAGAACCCGGCCCTCGATCAGATCGCCGGTTTCCTGGCCGAGGTTAACGAATTCACGCGGCTGAAGCTGCCGGCCGTGAAAAAATCTCACAGTGCCGGTGAGAAGCAATGTGTCGTCCTTCGCGATGGTTCTATCGAGAAAAGGCTGACCCGGCCACGCAGCTTCGATGATTCCGGTATCGTCGCGCACAACGGCCTGAAAGATTCTGAGGCGTCTTCGCGTCGGAATAATCCCTTTCGAGACGACACGGCCGATAATCGTCGCGTCCATCCCCGGCTCGAGGGACGAGATCGGGCTCACCGTGCTCGCATCCTCGTAGCGGTGCGGAACGTGAAAGAGGAGATCGCCCGCGGTGATGATTCCGAGGCGGCGAAGCGCCTCTGCGCGCCGAGGGCCGACGCCTTTGAGATAAGTGACAGGCATGTCGAGGTTCAGCTTGCCGGATGGCCCGGACCGCCGCTCCCCTTCGCTCAATCGCTAGCCCTCTACCAGCTCGCGGGCAAAAGCCACGGGGTTGAATGGCTCGATGTCGGCCATCGTTTCACCGGTGCCAATGAACTTCACGGGAACGCCGAGCTCTTCGCGCACAGCGAGAACGATCCCGCCTTTTGCGGTGCCATCGAGCTTTGTCATCACCAACCCGGTGATCGGAATTGCCGCAGCGAATGTTCGCGCCTGCGCTACCGCATTCTGTCCGATCGTCGCGTCCAGAACGAGCAACGTCTCGTGGGGGGCGCCCGGAACACGCTTCCCGATTACACGATGAATCTTCTTCAGCTCGTCCATGAGGTTGGAGCTGGTGTGCAGGCGGCCGGCAGTATCCACAATCACGACGTCGCTTCCGAATGTCACTCCGGCGTCTATGGCGTTGAACGCGACCGAAGCCGGGTCGCTTCCGGCCTTCCCGCCGACGAACCGCGCGCCGCTTCGCTCGGCCCATGTACGCAGCTGATCTATTGCTCCCGCGCGAAAAGTATCGGCCGCGCCGACGAGTGCGCTCCTGCCACGTGCTGCCATGAGCGCGCAGAGCTTTCCGATGAAAGTCGTCTTTCCGGCACCGTTCACTCCCACCACGAGAATGACTGTCGGCTTCTCTGGTGCGAAGTGAACCGACGTGTCGTCACCATCGGCTCCGAGTGAGCGTGCGACAGCCTCCTCGAGCGTAGCCAGAAACTCCTCCTGCGTCTTGATTGTCCCGCGCCGCGCCTGCTGCTCGACGTGCGCAACGAGACGCATGCTCGTCGCAACTCCAAAATCGGCCTCAATGAGAACCTCCTCCAGCTTCTCGAGCGAGCCTTGAATAGCGCCGGCCTGCGTGAAGAAGCTCACGTCGGTCATGGCGACATCGCGCACTCGTTGCCACAGGGAGCGGCGCGGCGTGTCGTCGGTGCGGCGAAGGATTCTAGACATCGATTTCAACGGATACATGAGACATTGAGACGAACACTACATCAGCGAGGCGCGGGCTGGGAGCGGCAAGGAACGCATCAGCAACTTTTTATGACAGAAGGTTGAACGGATCCGAAACTTCCGTCAGAGATGCCTGATGGGTGGCGTAAAAAAAAAGCGCGAATTATCGCGCATCCAACGCTTTCCCCCCTGACTCAACTAGTTCGTGCTTCCCTCCGGTACTTCAAAGGATGCGACTGTCCGTGATCGCATTCTGTCGAACACGCCGCGCTCGGACGATGCGATCGGCATTCCACCCTTCATCTTCAACGCCACGCGCGGGTCGCGCTGAACACCGCCAACGAGAATCTCGAAATGAAGATGCGGGCCAGTCGCGAGCCCGCTCATGCCCACGTAGCCGATCGTACTTCCAATCCCAACTCGTGAGCCGCCATGAATGCCGCGAGCAAATCCGCGCAGATGACCGTAACGGCTGACGAAACCGTTGCGATGTCGCACGTCTATGACATTTCCATAGCCGCCCTTTCGTCCAGCGAAAATCACGACGCCGTCGCCGATCGATCTGACTGGAGTGCCCATCGCGGCCGCATAGTCGGTGCCCTTGTGTCGTCGCCAGATGCCAAGCACTGGATGGCGACGGCCGCCGAAAATACTGGAGATCCTTCGGAATGCGACCGGCGCGCGCAGAAACGCTGCACGCAGGGACTTGCCCGTCGCATCGAAATACTCACCCTTCGAGCCGCCGGAGCCTTTGAACAAAATTGCCTCAACCTCGTTTCCCGAGAGGGCGAGGCGGGCGCCAAGAATCTTGTTGACGAGGATGGCGCCGTTGGGCTGCTGGAGCCGCTCGACGAGGACGTGGAACTTGTCGCCGTCCTGCAGGTCCTTACTCATGTCCACCCGATACTCGAAGATGTCGGCAAGCGAGTACGCAAGCTCAGCACGCTCGGACCGCGGAAGGCCCGCGACGGGTGCGCGCTCGAGCGCTGAGAAAAGACTGGAATGGATGACTCCACTGACCGTAACGGTATCGATCGTGGAGACAGTCGACGCGAGCACAACGACTGGCGGCGCCTCGATTCCAGCCGGAGGTAAAGCAGTAACCATTGGCTGCGCGGCCGGGACAAACGGCGTGAGCAATCTGCCGTCTGCGGTCGACGTAATGGGCGGCGTCATTCGCAGCGCGAAGAACGCGAACAGCCCAACGAATGAATACGTAATGACCCGCGCAGTGCGGATGGTCAATCCATCTGCCTCCGAATGAAGGTCGGGATCTCCATGTCGCTGAGATCCTGGCCTTGGCCGTCCTGTTTATCTGACGGCGGAGGAGATAGAGGGGTCACTTTTCGCGGGATATCCAGAGTTGGAGTTGCGCGCGGCTGAACCACGGGCCGCGTGGTCGTGCGCTGTACAGGCAGCTGAATCACCGGAGTTCCGCGCGGCATGGTGTTGGTCGATGTCGCCGACGGAGTGAAGCCAGTCATCGGCGCGGGATTCTTGTCGAAGCCCGTCGCTATGACTGTAACGCGACACTCTCCCTGCATCGCCTTCTCGTTGACGGTGCCGAAAATAATCTCGGCATCCTCACCTACTGCGTCCTTCACAATCTCCACGATCTGATGTACGTCGCCGAGCGTGAGGTCGTCACCGCCAGTGATGTTGACAAGAACGCCGGTCGCACCGGAAACCGAAACGTTGTCGAGAAGAGGGCTCGCAATTGCCTGCTGTGCGGCATCGGTTGCGCGATTCTCGCCTCGTCCGACACCGGTGCCCATGAGCGCAGAGCCACCCTCCTGCATCACCGTGCGAACGTCAGCGAAGTCAACGTTCACGAGTCCAGTCACAGTGATCAGGGTCGAGATTCCCTGCGTCGCGTGAAGGAGTACTTCATCGGCCTTCTTCAGGGCATCGTGGAACGGGATTCCCTTCCCGACGACGGCAAGCAGTCTCTCGTTCGGGACGACGATCATCGTATCCACATGCTTCCGCATCTCGGTGATGCCGAGCTCGGCCTGTCGCAGACGTTTGCGCCCCTCGAACAGGAATGGGCGCGTAACGATGCCAACCGTCAGAGCACCAGCTGCCCTCGCGAGCTCGCATACAGTCGGCGCTGCGCCCGTTCCAGTGCCGCCACCCATACCGCACGTGACGAATACCAGGTCAGCGTTGACAAGAACACGGGATACCTCGTCCCTGTTCTCCTCGATTGCCTGCTTGCCGATCTCGGGTCGAGCCCCCGCGCCCAAGCCGCGGGTTAGCTTCTTACCTATCTGGATCTTTACGTCTGACTTCGAGTTGAGCAGCGCCTGGGCATCGGTATTTATCGATATGAACTCCACGCCCGATAGCCGCTCTTCGATCATGCGGTTGACCGCGTTGCCGCCGCCGCCCCCGATCCCGACGACCTTCATGCGAGCGTTTTGGGACGTGTTCTCCTCGAACTCGAAATTCATCTGGCGGAGACTCCGGACGGTGCCTTAGGGTGGGAAAAGGAACGCCAATATATATGCGTTTCTCAAAACCATCCAATAGAAAATCGAATGGTATCCATAGAATCCCCGAGTTGATCGCGGAAATCGTGGATTCCCACAACTATAGGGAAGTCATACAGATTTATGATGTGGAAAAACTCAAAACGCAGTCGCGTCGAGAGTTGCGCGGCGATTCGAGGCTAGAAGAAGTCCTGAAGCCAGGTTTTTACGCGTCGGGCAAGGCGGTCAACATTCGGCGACGCCAAAGGCCGGCGCTTACCTGCGGCTGAAGCACCAGCAAGAGCAACCCTGTTTGCGCCATACAGTGCAAGACCAACCACCGTCGAAAAACGCGGCGCGTCCACCGAGTCGGCGAGTCCGCCGATATTCTCCGCCGGCTGGCCGATTCTGACACCGGTCCCGAATACGTCCGTCGCCAATGCGGCAACGCCCTCCATTGCCGCCGCTCCGCCCGTGATGACCACGCCGCCGCTGAGTCTGTTGCCGTATCCCGCGCGTTCTATCTCCTGCTGAACGAGGTAGAAGATCTCGTCGATCCGCTGGTGGATGATGTGCGCAAGCACTTCCCTGGCGACGTGACGCTGCCCCTGGGCGACTGTGCTGGGTAGCTCGACCATCTCGTCGAGGTCGACCATCGGCTCGTACGCGCAGCCGTAGCGCTCTTTCACACGCTCGGCGTCGGCCTGAGTCAACCCAATTCCATGTACGATGTCATTCGTGACATTGCTACCGCCGAAATTTACGGTCGCGAGATGTCTGATCTTCCCCTCGTGAAAGATTGCGACGTCGGTTGTGCCCGCTCCCATCTCGACGAGCGCAACTCCCAACTCCTTTTCATCCTCGGTCAGGACGGCGAGTGCACTGGCGAGTGGCTCGAGAACGAGCTCCTTCACGACGTATCCTGCGCGCTCCACCGACTTGCGAAGGTTCGTTGCGGGCGAGCTTCCGATCGTCACGAGATACATCTCCGTCTCGAGCCTCGTGCCAACCATACCGATGGGGTCGCGAATTCCCTGGTTCTTGTCGACCGTGTACTCCTGAGGAATTGCATGCAGGAGCTCGCGATCCCCCGGCACCGGCTGAGCGCGCGCAACTTCGTTTGCGCGATTGACATCGGCCTTCGATATCTCGTCGCCGTTGACGGCAACGATGCCTTTGCTCGTCATGGCGCGCACGTGCTCGCCTGCGATTCCGGCATAGATGGACTCGATCTTCGTGCCGGCCATACGCTCTGCGTCTTCGACGGCCTTCTTGATGGAACGCGTCGTCTCTTCTATGTCAGAAACGATTCCGCGCCTGAGACCTGTCGTGCGCGCCTGGCCAACGCCAAGAATCTTAAGCGCAGGCTGCCGGTGCAACTCGCCGACGGCTTCGGCGATCACGACGGTGGTTTTAGCCGAACCGATGTCCAGCGCGGCGATGACGCGTTCCTGAATCATTGCAGCCTTGCGATAACCTGATCGCGGTAACGAAGATCTAGCTCGGCGACACGGGCACCGCGCCGTCGCAGGTCAAATTCCACGGGAAAGATATCGGTCAGGCGGTTCGCGGACACCCCCAGCTTCGCGCGGACCCGAAGCATTTGCGGGCCGGTTGCTGCAATTGTTGTCGCTGTATCCGCGTCGAGTGCAAGGGAGTCGACAGGGGCAGCCGGCGCGGAAGCCGGCGGCACAGTTGCTGACTTTGGAGCATTCGACGCAAGCAACAGAACGATGTCACCGGCCGCATCGCGCGACACTTCGCTGATCCGGCGAAAGAGCACTCCATGCCGCGACCGAACCTCGCCGAGCATGTGAATCAGGCCCAGGTCGCGCTGAATGGACACGGGCAGATCGAGTGTTTCTCGCGCTGGATCGATTGGAAGAGACCGCCCGGCCGAATCCACTACCTCGAGGCCGCGCGCACCCGGTACAAGTGCGACCGGCGCATTCTCGCGCACCTTTACAACCAGTGTCCCCGGCAATTTTCTGGAAATGGATACTTCAGACACCTGCGGCAGCGCACGCACGCGCTCCTCGAGAGGCGCTGGATCGTCCCACACCGAATGCATCGTGTCGATTGCGAGGCGCCCAATCACCGTATCCGGCGAGAGGTAGCGTGTCCCGTCCACGACCACCCGGCTCACATGAAAAAATGCGAGCTTCGATGCACCACGACGCGCAAGCCACGGCGTCGGTGCGAGCAGTACGAGCAACAGAATAAGGACAAATATTCTGCGGCCTATACGCGGGCGGGGCTGCGTGGTTTGTGTGTGATCGAGCGGTGCCGGACTCACTTTTTCTCGAGGAGCTCCTTCAGCTCTCGTCCCGTCCGGGTGATGTCACCGGCGCCAACGGTGAGTACGACGTCTCCGGCACGCACTCCCGATGCAAGCGCGCCGGCAGCCTCGGAGCGAGGCCCTTCCCAGTCGGGAGCTCGGCCATTTGCTGCCATCGACTCCGAAACGAGCTTGGAGCTCACGCCCGCGAGGGGTTGTTCGCGCGCGGGATAGAGATCGCATAGGTACACGACGTCGGCGAGACCGAGCGCGCTTGCAAACTCGCGATGAAAATCACGCGTGCGAGTGTACAGGTGCGGCTGGAATGCGACGATTAGTCTGCGCTCGGGAAAAGCTGCGCGGGCGGCTTGCAGCGTTGCCTCGATTTCAGTGGGATGGTGAGCATAGTCGTCGACGATCGTGACTCCGGCGGCATCGCCGAGACGCTCGAAGCGGCGCTCTACACCGGTGAATGCCTCCAATCCCGCGCGCATCGCGTCGACTGTCGTTCCGAGCGCGAGTCCGGATGCGATTGCTGCGAGCGAGTTCCGAATGTTGTGCATTCCCGGCACGCGCAGAGTGACGGTTCCGAGCTTTTCGTTGTCGTAGTGGACAACAAACGCCGAGCCGCCATTTCGCGCTTCGATATCCGACCCCGCGAGTCGCGCGTCGGACGACTCGATTCCGTACCGGATTATCTCGGCGCTGTTAGGAACCGGCAGCGTTGTCGCACCAGGATCGTCAGCGCACAGGACAATGACTCTCGCGCCGCGCGCGAACTGTGCGAACGCGTCCCGGATTTCACTGATTCCGCCGGGATAGATATCGAGATGATCCTCCTCGATGTTCGTGACAACGGCAATCGTCGGCGACAGCGCATGAAACGAGCGATCGTATTCGTCCGCTTCGACGACAAACAGTTTGTTCGATCCCGAGCTCAGATTTCCGTTCCAGGCTCCGACTCGTCCACCGGCAAGACCAGTCGGATCGAGTCCCGCTGAACGCAGTGCCTCCGTCGTCATCACTGTCGTGGTGGTCTTTCCGTGAGTGCCAGCGACCGCCACGAGCTCGCCACCCGACACCGCCCGCCCAAGCGCTTCAGCGCGGCGAATCACGGGAATTCCAAGCTCCCTGGCCCGATCGAGCTCGGGGTGGTCGCGCCGGACAGCGGACGTGACGACGACTTCGCTTGCGCCGGCGACGTGAGACGGATCGTGACCCTCGAAGAGCTCGATGCCGAGGCTGCGCAGGTCACCGGCGGTTGCGAGCGAGGCGTCGCAGCCCGTCACCGCATACCCGCGCTTCACGAACAGCTCAGCGAGCGCGCTCATTCCCGCGCCGGCGATGCCGACGAAGTGAACCGGACCCGGCTTGTTGGAAACAGGTTCAGTCATATCGAGTCCCCGCATCTCGCGCGTAGGTTTCTCATCGAGCCACAGTCTCTCCAGCGCCGATCATCTCGAGTATGTGACGCGCGATGTCCTCCGCAGCTTTCGGGCGCGCGCGGCTCGCCGCCATCGCGCTGCGCTCCGCCAACAGTGTCGGGTTCAGTTCGAGATCGCGCACGACGTGGTCCAGGCGCTCGGGAATGAGCTCTGACTGAGGAATAAACTCGGCCGCACCGGCGGCTGCGAGCGCTTTTGCATTGGCGGTCTGATGATCCGCCGCAGCCGTGGGGAGTGGCACCACGATTGGCGGAATGCCCCAGGCACAGAGCTCAGCCGTAGCCATCGCGCCTCCACGACTGAGCGCGAAATCAGCGGCGGCATAAGCCTTGGCTATCGGCGCGAGGTACGGCCGCACCTTCACACGCTCGCTCTCGAGGTGGGCGAACTGGTTGTACGTTCCTTCGCCTGTCGCCCAGATGATGAACAAGTCGGCCAGCGTGTGCTCGCTGAGCCACCGCGCGACTGTATCGTTGATCGCCTTGGAGCCCTGACTACCGCCGTATATCAGCATCACCCGCCCGTCCTCTTCCGAAAAGCCCCATTCCGCTCTCGCAGCTCGTCTGTCAGGCAGCGGCGCCGGGGGCGGCTCGATCGGGTTCCCGGTGTCGAAGATCTGTGTGAGATTGCCGGGTGAGAGATGGCTGCTCGCCTCGGGAAACCCGTTGTGCACCTGGCGCGCATAGCGGCTGAAGAAGCGCGTGGTCAGGCCGGGAAAGCTGTTCTGCTCCTGAATTGCAATTGGCGTCCGATGAACGACGCCGTGAGCGAGAGCAATCCCCGATGCATACCCGCCGGTTCCGACGATGCACGCAGGGGGCGCGGCGGCCGAGATTCGGGACATGCGTCGCCACGCGCTTACAGCTCCCTTAATCGTGCGCCAGTTCAACCATGGCTCTGACCGATACAGCGGATGCAGGTCCAGCAGCTCGAACTGAAACTCGGTAGTCGGCAACACCCTTCGCTCGATTCCGCGCATTGCCCCGATGAAAAACGGCTCGACTCGCGGCTCGAGCCGGTGCATCGCGCGTGCTATGGCGAGGCCTGGATATAGATGTCCGCCGGTGCCGCCACCGGCGAAAAGAACTCGCACGTTACGCCCGGCTCATTGCGAATGATGGATCCGTGGCACGGCCACCGATGATCTTTTCGCGCGTGCTTCCGATGTTCACAAGGATTCCTGTCATCAGCATCGACAGTACCAGGTTGGACCTTCCGTACGAGATAAACGGCAAAGTGAGTCCAGTGGTGGGCAACAGCCCGACGGCGACGCCGACGTGAAGATACGCCGTTAGAACTACAGTTGTAGTTATACCGATGGCCACGAGCTGCAGAAACGGCGACCGCGCGGTTCGGGCAATACGAAACCCGAGCGCTGCGTAGAGTGCGAACATCAGAATGACGAATGCGAGTCCCATGAATCCTCGCTCCTCGCCGATATTCGCGGCTATGAAGTCATCGTAAGCGAGTGGCAGGAACCCGTACTGTTGCCTGCCTTGCCCAAACCCCACGCCGAACAAGCCCCCCGACCCAACCGCAATCAGTGACTGCTTCAGCTGATAATCGAGATGAGGCGCGGCAGATCCTGGATCGAGGAAAGCCGTCATGCGCAGCAGGGCGTAGTTGAGTCGCTGGAACTGCGACCACAACAGCGGGATTGCGATAATCGCCAGCACAACCACATGCCCGATTCGAACGCCGCCCGCGAACAGTATGATCCCCATGATGAGAGTGTACGTCATTGCGACTGACAGGTCGGGCTCCAGCGCGACGAGAATGTCGAGCACGCCGACAACGAGGAGAAATGGAAGCAGCCCGCGAGTGAGTCCTTGCAGGGCGTCGCCCTTCTTTACAACCAGCATGGAGGTCCAGACGATTACAGCGATCTTCCCAAGCTCCGATGGCTGGAGGGATGCGCCCACGAGAAAGCGTCGCGAGCCGTGTGAGCGTGGAGCAATCGACTCAGTGAACGGTAGAATGACGACGATGAGAAGGACGATCGACAGAATCATCAGCGGCCATGCCCAGCGATACCATTGCTCGGCGTCGATCTTGGCGAGAATCCCGAAGATAACCATGCCGACTGCGACGCCGGCGAGCTGCTTGAGAAAAAACGCAGCGCTGCTCTGGCCGGACTGCTGGGCCACTACTGCACTTGCGCTGTAAACTGTCCCCAGCCCGAGCGCGAGGAGTGCGAGCGTCACGAGAACCAGGAGGCGCGCCTCGACGCTCATGTTCCATCTGTAACGGACGTCAGCTACTGCCTCTGCCATCTACTTCTCCGGTGCAAGCTCCCTGAAGCGAGCCCCCCGCTCCTCGTAATTCCTGAACATATCGTAGCTCGAGCAGGCGGGCGACAGGAGAATTGCATCACCCGCTACCGCAAGCTCGCGCGCACGGCCGATCACTTCGTCGAAGCCACCGTCGAGGCGATCGAGGGGAACCACTCCGGTGAGATCCTTCTCGATTTCCCGCCGCGCTTCGCCATAAGCGATCACGTGCTTCACTGTTTTCCTGATCCCGTCACCGAGCGAAGTGTATGGCTCGCCCTTGTGTCGTCCTCCGAGGAGCAGAATCGTCGGCCGGTGCATGCCTTCCACCGCAACCCGAGTCGAGCTGACGTTGGTTGCCTTGGAGTCGTTGATCCACTGAATCCCGTCGAATTCACCGACAATTTCCAGCCGATGAGAGAGAGGGCGGAACGCACCGAGGGCGGCGCGGATTTTTTCGTGCGCGTCGGAGCTCTGAAAGTTCTCGTCTGCCACGTGCACGGCGAGCGCGGCTGCAAGGGCATTCGCCACGTTGTGGTCGCCGAGAAGCCCGAGCTCCGAGCGCTCCATGAGGCGCTCGCCAAAAAGCATCAACTGATTCGTTTCGGAATCAAAGCAGGCGTCTGATCGCTTTACGATTGAGAAGCCGTACTTCCGGCCTGCCACGGCGGCGGTCATCGCTTGTGAGCGTGCATCATCCGCGTTCACAACCCAGCAACTGCTCTCGCTCGCATTTGCGAAGAGAAGCGCCTTGTCCGCGTAATACTCGGTCTCGCTTGGATAGCGGTCCAGATGATCGGGGCTGAGGTTCGTGAGAACTCCGACAGCCGGCGTCAGGGTTGGGGTGTCATGGAGCTGAAATGACGACATCTCGAGAGCTATCCATCCGGGCAGCGGTTTGCGGAGCGCGATCTCGGTGAGCGCAGTACCGATGTTGCCGGCGTCCACAGCATGCACTCCCAGACCGCGCAGTATGTGTCCGATTAGCGCCGTCGTCGTCGTCTTTCCGTTCGTCCCGGTCACGGCGATGATTTTCGCGGATTGCAGATAGCGGAGAGCGAACTCTATCTCGCTGATCACCGGCACGCCCGCCGCTTGCGCCGCGCGAATCGGAGGCGCTTCGGGTGGAATTCCGGGACTCACAACCACCAGCGACGCCTTCGCGATCCGCTCCAGGTCATGCGAGCCAGACACAGCGTCGGCTCCGAACGCCTTCAACTTCTCGGCGTTCTCTGCGGCCGAGCTCGAAGCGCCGGAGTCGGATGCATAGACCCGTCGTCCTTCATCGAGCAGCAATCGCGTAACCGCGGTGCCGCTTTTCCCCAGCCCAAGGACGGCGATTTCGCCGCCGGGGGGCGCAACCGGCGTCATCTCAACTTCAGCGTGCTCAGTGCAACGAACGAGCAAAGAATTCCGAGAATCCAGAATCGCACCACAACCTGCGCCTCGTCCCAGCCGCCACGCTCGAAATGATGGTGCAGCGGCGCTGTTCGGAATACGCGGTGTTCATCCGCGTAAGGCCTCCCGTGTCGCGCCTTGTGATACTTGTACGTCACGCGCTGAATGATGACCGAGAGCATCTCGGCGACGAAAACACCGCCGACGAGAACGAGCAGAAACTCGGATTTGAGGAGTATCGCCACCACTCCAATTGCGCCGCCGAGGGCGAGCGAGCCCGTGTCCCCCATGAAAACCTGCGCCGGATGCGCGTTGAACCAGAGGAATCCTATACACGCGCCCAGCACAGCTGCGCAGAAGACGGTCAGCTCTCCTGCACCCCGCAGATAATAGACCTGCAGGTATGACGAAGCATCGATGCGGCCGACGACGTACGCGAAAATCGCGAGCGTAGCAATAGCGATAGCGACAAGTCCGGCGGCCATACCGTCGAGACCATCCGTCACATTCACTGCGTTGCTCGTCCCTGTTAGAACGAACGTCACGAACAGCACGTACAGCCATCCAAGCGCGGCCGTGGCTGGAACTATCAGGATGTACTTGTAAAACGGGAGCGTCGTCGACGCTCCGGGAAGCGTGGACAATGGAAACTTCCAGATGAACCAGCCGAGCGCGAACCCGATCGTCACCTGGCCAATGAGCTTGTAGCTCTCGATGAGTCCGGTGTTTTTGATTCCGCGCTGCCGCTGCTTGAGCTTCAGGTAATCGTCCGTGAAGCCTATGAATCCCATCCATAGCATGACGACCATTGCCAGCAACACATACGCGTTCGTCAGCTTGGCCCACAGCAGAGTCGGAATCAGCGTCGCAGTCAGAACAATGAGACCGCCCATTGTCGGCGTTCGCTTTTTTTCCTGGTGACTATCCGGAGTTCCTTCGCGAATCACCTGATGCAGCCGCATGCGGCGCAGACGCCGAATGATGATTGGACCGACGATGAACGACACCAGAAGCGCGGTGACGGCTGCTCCAGCTGCGCGAAACGATATGTAGTTGAAGATGCGGAGAAAACCGAACTCCTTTACGAACGGAACAAGGAGATAGTTGAGCACTATTGCGTGGCCCAGGAAGTGAGATGAGGAACGAGCTGCTCCAGCTGAACTCCTCGTGAAGCTTTCAAAAGAATAACCGCATCCGGCTCAAGTCGCGGCGAAAGAAGGGGCCACAGCTCTTCCACCGAGCCGGCCGTGATCACACGGTCGTCAGCGGGCCGAACCCTTTTTAGCGACTGTGCAAAATCGCCCACCCCCGCGACAACGTCAGCACCTGAATCCAGCGCGAGACGGCTTATGTCGTCATGGCAGGTGTCCGAGGCAGCCCCGAGCTCCCTCATCGTCCCGAGGACGATCACTCTCTGCCTCCCATCGCCAACGCCTTTGAGCAGGCCGATTGCCGCTCTCGTAGAACCGGGATTTGCGTTGTATGCGTCGTTGATTAGCGTCGCGCGACCCACGGTCTCCCAGGCGACCCGCATCTTAGGCGCCGGCATGCGCGCAATCCCGGTGGCCATTGCCTCGTGCGTCACGCCGCACACTTCAGCAACAGCAATCGCCAGCATCGTGTTCTCGAGATTGTGCAGTCCGCGGAGCGGAGGGCTGACTGTCACGCCGTTCAGCTCGATGGTTCCTCGTCCGTCGGGCTCGAGCTTCCATGCACGCGGCTTTACAGCTCCCGCCTCCAGACCTGCGATCACGACGCGCTTTGCCTTGCCTTTCGCGGCCTCGCCAATCTCAGGCTGGCCGGCGGGTGCGATCCCGACTTCGACGCCATCGTAACACGCGGTCTCCTCTCTCAACACGCCGGCCAGATCCCCCAGCCCCTCGAGGTGCTCTTCGGCAACGGAAGTCACGACGGCGATGTCGGGCTTGGTGATGTCGCGAAGAATCCCGACTTCGCCGGGTATGTTGGTGCCAAGCTCGACGACGGCCAGCTCAGCGTCCGCCGGAATCGCCAGCAGAGTGATGGGCACACCGATCCGGTTGTTCAGGTTGCCGGTCGTAGCATGTATCCGAACTTCTTCGCTGAGCGCCGCACGAATCAAATCTTTCGTCGTCGTTTTTCCGTTGCTGCCCGCCACCGCCACGACAGTTTTGCCCCACGCCTGTCTCCAGTAGCTCGCGAGCGCACCGAGCGCGACCAGCGTGTCCTCCACCTGAAATACGGGAACGTTGAGCGTCCCAAGGCGCGGCGCCGTCGAGACGACGACGGCTGCGGCGCCGGCGGCCACTGCCGATTCGAGATAATCGTGGCCGTCAAAGCGCTCGCCTCGGAGTGCGACAAAAACCTGGCCCGCAGATATGGAGCGTGTGTCAGTCGTTATTCCCGCGAGTTCAAGAGGCCCGCGCGGAAGTGGAGCGCTTGAGCATTGCTCGAGTGCAGCGGCTACGCGATCGACTGTCCAGAATTGCGCGCTCAATTTGCAGTCAGCAGCTCACGGACGATTTCCTTCTCGTCGAACGGTTCTTTCGTGGTGCCCCGAATCTGGTACATCTCGTGTCCCTTTCCGGCGAGCAGAACAACATCTCCTTCATGTGCTTCGTCCAGCGCGCGTGCAATTGCCGCGCGCCGGTCTTCAATTCGTTCGTGACCTCCGGGAGCCATACCACCTTCTATGTCATCGAGTATGCGCTCGGGATCTTCCGTTCGCGGATTGTCGCTCGTGACAATCACGAAATCGGCTCCCTCGTCCGCCGCTCTTCCCATTTCAGGCCGCTTCCCGCTGTCGCGGTCCCCGCCACATCCGAAGACGAGTATCAGCCTGCCTCTGACGAATGGACGGACTGCCGCCAGCGCCCGCTCGAGAGCGTTGGGTGTATGCGCGTAGTCACGAAGAACGGCCGGCGACTGAGAAACGACTTCCAGCCTCCCGGGAACCTGGGGCAGGTCGTTCAATCTGGAAACGAGCGCGCCAAGCGGCACGCCGAGGGTTACAGAAACTGCGAGTGCACCAAGCGCGTTGTGAACGTTCACGTCGCCTATCAGCGGAAGGCAGACTGGAAATGATTCGTCCCTGTAATGAACCGTCCATTCACTGCCCGCCGGAGAAAATTTCGCGCCGGTGGCGCGCATTTCTGCGCTCGAGCTCAGACCAAAAAAAATTCGCCGCCGCACGCGGGGAAGATTCTGCCACGCCTCGTCGTCTGCATTCACCGCCGCGTATCCGTCGGGCTTCACGTAATCCATCAACGCAGATTTTGCCTTGAAATAGGCTTCCATCGTCTTGTGATAGTCGAGGTGATCGCGCGTCAGATTCGTAAACACCGCCGCGTCGAATTCCAGCCCGTCGATTCGTCGCTGGTCGAGGCTGTGCGAGGAGACCTCCATCGCCACCCATCTGGCTCCGCGGTTGACGAGCTCGCGGAGAATTCGCTGCAGCTCGACCGGCCCCGGCGTGGTGAGGTCGTTTCCGCCCGGCACCACCTCTCCTGCTGTTCCGAGGAGAACGCCGAGCGTTCCGAGTGATGCGCTCCTGGCGTTCGGATCATCGAGAAGATGGCGAAGTATTCCGGCGGTGGTGCTCTTTCCGTTGGTGCCGGTGATACCGATTATCCGAAGCTCGCGGGCAGGATTTCCAAAGGCCGTTGACGCGGCGATAGCCGCGGCCTTGCGTCCTTCGCGAACCACGATCGCGGGAAGCGACGTCCGGCTCGGATCCTCGACCATCGCTGCACTCGCTCCCTGTTGCTCGGCGCGGCCCAGGTAGTCGTGGCCGTCCAGGGCTGCGCCTTTCACTGCGATGAACAGCGAATTCGGTCGAACGGCTCGGCTGTCGTCGGAGATCCCGTCGACAAACTCCGGAAGATTTCCGCGAACCGCGGCCAGAAGCCCCGCGGCCTCGAGGGCCGAGGTCACGTTGGCCAGCGCGAAGCGCATCACTGAATGTGCTGAAGTTTGACGATGCTGCCGGCGGCGAGCGGCGTACCCGCCGCCGGCAGAGTGGCACCTCCGCGCTGAGTCACGAGGCGGACGCGGAATCCTGAATGATGCAAGGCGCGAACCGCATCGCGAAGAGTCAGGCCGGAGACGTCCGGCACGGGGCGCTCCGACTGATCGATCGCCTTTGCACGCGGCACATGCGGAAGCTGAATCGTCACGGCTTGTCGCGCTTCGGCGGGCTCTTCCGCTTCCCCTGACGATTCGCCGGCTGGCTCCGCCGCGGATTGAGCCATGGCGACGCCAGTTTCGGCAAGAGTGTCCGCGCCTCCCATGACGCGCCTGACCCGCTCCACGCTTGCAAGCTCCGACCGGTCGAGCGCGGCATCCCGCGCGGCGAGCGCCGCACGCAGGATGACTTTGGTGACCGGCGCGGCAATCTCGCCGCCGTAATACGCCTGCCGCGGACTGTCGAGCTTCACGAGCACCACGTACTGAGGCTTATCGGCCGGGAACAATCCAACGAACGATGCCGTGTAGTTCCCCAGGACGTATCCCTTCCCCTGCACCGTGCGGCGAGCCGTGCCGCTTTTGCCGCCGAGCAGATACGTTGCGAGATCGGCTCTCGTGGCGGTGCCGCTTTCGACGACACCGAGCAGCATCTGCTGTACGTCGCGTGCAACCGATTCGCTGACAACGCGGCGAATCACGCGCGGCTTCGCACGATAGATCAGCTCGCCGTCGGGCGAGCGAATCTCTTTTACGAGATGCGGCTCCATCAGGTTGCCGCCGTTTGCGATCGCCGAGTATGCGGCAACGAGCTGAAGCGGTGTGACCGCCACCTCGTAGCCCATCACGATCGACGATCCGGACGTTCGATTCCAGCGAAACGGCTCTCGCAACGTTCCGTCGGCTTCGGCAGGCAGTGGAACACCGGTGCCGATGCCAAATCCAAAATCCCGAAGGATCTCGAATTTCTCCCGGGGAGTGAGCCGCTCGGCGAAGCGGACGATTCCGACGTTGCTCGAGTAGCGGATCACGTCACTCAGCGAGAGTTGCGGCGCCTTGTGATCATCGGTCACAAGCCGGCCTTCGAGGATCGCGTGACCATTGAAGGTTTCGATGACTTCATCGGGATGCGCGCGCCGACGCTGAAGCAGCGCCGCCGCAATGAATGGCTTGAGCGTCGACCCCGGCTCGAAAGGCTCAGCGACGGCCGTGTTGGCAACCGTGCCGGCATTCGCCCGTCTGCTTGCCATCGCCAGGATTTCTCCGCTGAACGGGTTCATGACGACGATGTCCCCACCATCCGCGCGAAGACTGTCGCTGGCCTTCACCAGGGCCCGCTCGCAGATCTCCTGCAGCGTCTCATTGATCGTAAGCATCAGACTCGATCCCGCCCTCGGCGGTGAGCGCCACCCGGCCGGCGCGTCGATTCCGCGACCCCGAACATCCACCGCGCGCCGCATACCGGTGCTGTCGCCGCGGAGGACAGCATCCATCGCGAGCTCTATTCCGTCGAGCGGCCGTCCGTCCGCACCAACCCGCCCGACAATTCTCCTGATTCCGCCCGCCGTCGCAAAATCACGCTGCATCACCGTCTTTGGATGAACACCTCGCATGCGAGTGAGCGGGCCAATCTCCGACGCCACGTACAGCTCCGGAAGCGACACCCACTTCACCATCGGGTCCGTCGCCCGCTGGATCAACTCAGGCGCGACTCGCATCTCGCGCAGCAGATCGGCGAGCTGATCGCGGCCAACAACCTCGCGCGGCGCAATGTCCACGTGCACGAGCTCATGGCTGTCGACTAGCACGCTGCCCGAGGCATCGAGAATAGGTCCACGCGGCGCCGGAACCGTATCGGAATCGAAATGCAGTGCTCGCGCTCTCTGGGCCCACATCTCGCCCTCGATGAGCTGCAGCTTCGCGGACTGCGCAATCAGCGCCGTCGCAAATAACAGAAGGGCGACGTAGATGATTGTGAGACGGCTAGGGCGTATCAATCCGCCTCGCCTGCCTTGGAAGGATCACGACTTGAGTGTCGGCCGGAACGTGCATGCCGAGCCGGGCTTCGGCGATTGGAATGAGCCTCACGCGCGATGAAGCGTCGCGAATCTCCGCATCCAGACGGACACGCTCGTTCCTGAGCTGACGTAGCCGTGCCTCCATGCCGCTCATCTGACGCGCGTTCGCATCACCGTAGCTCCGTCTGGCAACAACGGCCGCTGTGGTCAGAACGAACCCGATGAGGACCGCGCCGACAATCCACCGTCCCTTTACCGCTACGCGGCGCGTCGCCATGCGCGGAGGCGAGCGCTGCGCGCGCGGGGATTACGGGAGTTCTCTTCGTCTGAAGCCTTCACGGCTTTACGCCTGACAAGCTCACCCAGGGCGCGACCGCCGCACGTGCATTCGAGCTGGCGTGGCGGGCAGACACAATCGCGGCTCCATTCCCGCATCATGTGCTTCACGATACGGTCTTCACCGGAGTGGTAAGCGATCACGGCTAGCACGCCACCTGGCTCGAGGTGGTCACGCAGAACGGGAAGCGCTCGCTCGAGCGACGCGAGCTCGTCGTTCACGGCGATTCGAAGACCTTGAAATATTCTCGCGAAATCCGAGGGTCCGCTTCTCGCCCCCAGCGCTCCGCGAATGGCGCGGACGAGATCGTCACTGGAGGCGAATGGAACCGTCTGGCGGCGACGAACAATTTCTCGGGCGAGACTTCGGGCGCGTGTCTCGTCTGCATAATCGCGCAGCACGGTGACGAGCTCGCTCTCTTCGAGAGTGTTGAGCAGATCGGCCGCGGTCAGTCCCTCGCCTGCATCCATTCGCATATCGAGGCGCGCGCCTTCGCGAAACGAAAACCCGCGCGACGCTTCGTCTATCTGATGCGACGAAACGCCGAGATCGGCGAGTATGCCATCGAATTTCTGTCGCGGGTGGGGGAGCAACCTGTCTGCCTCGGCGAAGTTGCCCAATATAACGCGAAATCGGCCTTCCGCCTCTGCGGCCGCGAGGCGATGGCGCGCCGCAGACACTGCCTGGGGGTCACGATCCATCGCCGTGACATTGGCCCCGATTGCAAGAAGGGCGGCGGAATGTCCGCCGCCCCCGAGGGTGCAATCGAGAATGTTCCTGGCACCTTCGAAAAGCTCTCTCAACTCATCCACGAGCACCGGCGCATGATAGGCGCTGTCCCACGCGCCCGCCTCCGGTGCCCCCGGAATCATTTGCAGTATCGCTTGACCATCTCGTCGGTTGCGGGTGTGTACTGCGGAATCGCGGTGAGAACCTGCTTCGCCGGCTCCGGGTAGCTCTGCAATCCGGCAGGAACGTTCTCCTGGGCGATGGCGAACGAATCCTTGGCGAGCCTTGCGAGCGCGCAGCTCTTGCTCGTCTGCGCTTCGGTGACCGCGCTCTGGCCGATTGTGAACGCTGAGACACCCATCAGGAACTTGGCGTCGGCCGATGTCTCCATCTGGTCCGACATCTTGCAGAAATCAATCGCCTTCTGAAGGTCCGTGCGATTCTTGGAGGCATTCCCGGCCTTGTAGGCAGCGTTGCATTGGGCGAGTGCTACCTTGGAAAGCGTGCTCTTGTCGCCGCCGTTGGCAGACGCGAGCCGGATGACGGACATGACGCTGTCCGGCTGGTTCATCCCGACGTAAATCAGCGCGATTTGCGCGTATCCGCCATCGACCTTGGGATTGATCCGAACGGCCTCCCGTGCTTTGGCAAGAGCTCCGGCATTGTTGCCCGCCTTGCTCAAAGCGCTTGCCTCGCTCATCAAGAGACTCGCGTTCCTGGGATACTTTGCCGACGCCAGCGCAAGTGTCTCGGAGGCCTTCTGATAATTGTTCTGCGCCGCGTACGCCCCAGCGGTTCTGATGAAGTACGTGGTGTCGGCGGCCGCGGTATCGGCCTTGATCAGCTCGGCCCCTGTCGCGAACGCCTGGTCGAACCTCTTCGCGCCGAGGTAAACCAGCCATCCCAGCTTCAGGAGCTTCGGGTCGCCGGGATTGTTCTTGAGAGCAGCGTCGATGATGGGCAGCACCTTGCCCCACTGGCCCGTCTGCGCGAGATCGTTGATAACCTGTACGAGGAGCTTGTCGTTGCTCGGGTCTGCGGCCACGAGGGACATCAGCGTCTCGGTCGACCGCGGATCCTTCCGCTCGCCGTAAATAGAGGCGAGGAGCGTAAGCGCCGGGATGTTTCTCGGATCGACTGCAATAATGCGCTGGGCGACCGCAACCACCGAGTCCGGCTGCTTCTGCGCGTTGTACGCGGTTGCAAGGCATGCAGCCGCCATCGTTCCGTTCGGATACTTTGCGAGTGCTGCCCGCGCTGCCTGCTCCGCCTCCTTGTACTTCCCTTCGCGGAAGCGCAAAGCACAGGTCTTCTCTCCGTCGATCTGGGCGCGCGCCGCCTGGTAAGCCTTTGAAACTGCTTGCGCGGCCTGATCGAGCTTCCCTTCTGCGGCAGGCAGCGGCTGCTGAATAGTGTTGTCGCGCGCGAGGACAAGTCGTGACTCGAGCTTTACGCCGGTTGGCGTCTTTGTCACCGTCCCTTCCATGTATTCATCGGCGCGAAGCAGATTCGCCAGAGCGCGGGCGTCGTTCGATTGAAGCGCCTCGGTGGTCGAATAGCCTGACGCCGTAAGTGTCGAATGGACGTCCTTCTGAGGGATCACGAGGAGCTTCTTGGCGTCGACGTCTCTCGCGAGGCGCGACCTGATTGCTTCCGCGGCCTGAACTCCAAGGCCGGGCTCGGCGCTCGAGAAGGTCGTGACCATGAGGTGCGGTACCGGCTCGGTTCGCTGAGCGAATGCAGAGCCGAGCGGTGCCAGAGTCACAAATGCGGCGGCCGTGAGCAGCACTCGCTGTCCGGATAGTTGGTGAATACGCAAAGCCTGACTCCTTTTACTCAATGTTGTGTCCAAGAAAAAGCGTGAACAAATGTACCCCGCGAAGCTTCTCCGGGTCCGTCAATCTGAATGGGCGAGGAGGGACTCGAACCCCCGACATCCTGCGTGTAAGGCAGGCGCTCTAACCAACTGAGCTACTCGCCCGGCGCAGACACCGACCTACTTCATTATGGCTACCGGTACCAGCACACAGTACCCGAGCACGAGCATGAATGGGGCAATCGTGGTGCCGCCACGCGCCAGATCAGCGAATCCTATCGCAATCGTGGCTAGTGCCGCCACCCAGAGCGCCAACGAGCGTAATCGCGGGGTCATCCGTGTCGTTTCCTTCCCCGCAGCAGAGTCAGCCATTAACGCGGTAGTGTAGAGGCGCACGAAAAGCGTGTCAAGCGCGCGAACCGGTGTAAGCGCACGTATCACTATATCTTAATGTTTCGTCGCGCACTCAGGTGAAGACCGGCGCACCTCGCGATGCGGATTGCGGATTGCGGATTGCGAGCAACGGACAACGGGCAACGGGCAATGGGCAACGGGCAATGGGCAACGGGCAACGGGCAACGGATTAGCGGATTAACGGGTCAAGCGGATACGCACGGGGTCTGGTGTCAGCGCCCGGGGGCGTGGCCAGCCCGGGCGGTCGCGGCTCGCATCGAAGTCGCCCGGGCCTCCGCAAAATTTCCGCGCGCCTCGTACGCTACGGACAGGTTGTTGAGCAGCGCCGCCGCCGATGGATAGTTGGCGACTCCATCAGCGAGCACCTCGATGGCGCGATCGAGATCTCCCCGCACTGCCGCTTCGACACCAGCGTAGTGAAACCAGCTGGCCGGCGGCGTGACTCCGTTCCACTCTAGCCGCGCGGCACCCAGCGATGTCGCCGCAGCGTCCAGATCTCCGCGATGAAGGGCAAGCGCTGCCATCCCGAGGTGCGCCATCGGCTCGGGGTGCTTCCCGCGCGCAATTGCCTGATCGAGTGCAAGCTGGGACTTCCCGTACTGCTCCAACCGTTCGTAGGCGTAGGCAAGATTGACGAACACGGCTCCCGAGCGCGGAGTCGCGACCGCAGCCGTCTGAAAAGCCGAGACCGCATCGTTCCACCGTCCGTCACGAAGGGCGATGAGGCCGAGGTGGAAGGCGGCGCCTGAATCGTCAGGCCGAAGCTGAGTGATTCTCCGGAATTCGCGCGCCGCATCGCTGAACATGCGCGCTTTGTAGAACGCCAGGCCCAAATTGCGGTGTTCGGAAATCACGCTGTCGGTGATCACGGGCTCTGGCTCGCGGCTGCCGACTGCGACGATGAAAGCGCCGCTCAACAGTCCAAACAGCGCCTTGCCGGTTGCGAACTCTCCGAGCTTCGATGCACCCATCAGCGCCGTGACGTCCCTGTGCCCGTCGATCAGCGGCAGCAGCTGCTGTTGCTCGTCGGACCATGCAATGCTGTTCCTTAGCAGACGCTGCCTGTCGAGCGCAAACACGACATCGAAGCTGGGAATTCTTTTCTCGATCAGCGACCACTCGTCAACCCGCCTCGCACCTTCCAGCAACAGTCCCTGGGGATCGACCGAAACGAGCTCGGCCCCCTCCGGAGCGGAAAAGCCAGCGTCGAAGCTGAACTGGCCGCGTGTCCATTTGAACATCGCATAAACAGAGTCTTCGGTTCCGAATTCACGCTGATTGACCGCGGCGAAGCAGATCCGGCCACTGATGAAGCAGATGACACCGCCGCCGCCATCCACGGTCAGGCTCAGACAGCCCGTCTTGCTCCCCATGACGAGCAGTTGAAGAACGTCGGGCAGGCTTGCCTCGTTAAGGCTGCCCTTCAGCGCCACTAGCGGAACTCCTCGACGATTCTGTCCGAAGCTTCGGGCCACGAGAGGATCAATTTCGCGATTACGCCTTGCCTCTCCCGCGTACCGAGGTGTCCCGCAATGCCAAGGCGCCCGACGCTCTCCTCGAGGCTCGGGGCTATCTCATCCAGAAACGAGTCGAACTCGCCGACATTCCATTCGCCTTTCTGCGGACGCCCGGACAAATCTTGGACCATACTGTCAACTGCTCCTTCGAATCGTCATTCGCGGCGGCCGTGACGTCAGCACGCCGGTTAAAGGTATGCACAATTCCGGAGCGGAGACATCACCTGTTCGGAGCGCGACCTGGATCCAGCAAAATCATCGATACATCAGTTGAGCGGACCAAAAAGGGCCGCGCGGGTCGAGAAGCGCGCCGCCATCAGCGTCGATATTCGGCAGAGTCTGAATGTCGAAGACGTGGTCCACCACGACACCAGCGACGCAGCCGCCGCGCGACGAGCAGCATGGTCGCCCCCGAGGCGTCGGCCGGCATGCTGTACAGGCTCATTGAGGCATCCAGCACGGTGACGAGGTCACCGCGAAGATTGATGAGGCCACGAACGAATCGTCCCTGGCGCTATTCATGAAAGCCGAGCGCGTCGAGGGGATCCTCGGCCTCCGCAACGGCGGCGCCCTCTCCGATGACACGGAGCGAGTGAGAGAGATCGTCGGGCAGGGGTGATCGGATGTCCATCGGCGCGCCAGTGATCGGATGATTGAACGCAAGCCGCGCCGCGTGCAGAAAATGCCGCTTCG
>JBDSVO010000074.1:0-2722 GCA_039927215.1 Gemmatimonadaceae bacterium | reverse complement strand
TGCGTTGGTCCAACTCCACTCACCGACGGAACGTACGATCTCTACTGGATTGCCGTCGATCCGTGTGCACAGGGACGTGGGTACGGTCAGGCACTCATCGAGCTCGCCGAGGACGAAGCGAGAGCGCGTGGCGGAAGGCTGCTTTTGATCGAAACCGCGTCACACGATGCGTATGCGCCAACGATTCGGTTTTACGAGCGCGCGGGGTACGAGCTTGTCTCGACCATTCGGGATTTCTATAGGACGGGGGACAATAAGCTCACGTTCGCGAAGTCGCTCGATCGAGTCGGCTGAGCGCCGCGCGTTCCTCGCGGCGTTTGAAAACCGCTAAACCGTCCGGCTTCGCTCTCCTTTCAGCTTCTGGTCAACCATTGCTTCCACGAGCTTCTTGAATTCCGCGTCTGAAAGGTGGGAGCAGACTTTGCGAAGGCGCTTGGCAATGTCGCCGCGGATGACGTCCCGCCGCGTGTGGAGAAACGCATCATCGCTCGATGCGGACGGTCCGAACTTACCTGGCTGCATACTACATCCCTTAATTGGTGATTGTACGGCGTCGCACGATATGGGCCACCTCCATTAGTAGTCCCTTAATCGTCCCTTACTCCAATTCAAGGTGGTTGTTGTTGCCCGCTCCGTCACTCCATGGTAGGGTCCATATAGAAGTTCCCCACCAGATATCAACGGACGAAGCCGAGTCTGACCCTTCTGGCGCCACGCCTACCCGAAGGTCAAGATGGCTCGCCGCACGCGATCGATGAACCGGATCGCCGATGACGGGGCGGACTCAACCGCCTCTCCTCTTTCGAACCTGCTTCTCGCAAGACTTCCAGAACGCGAGCTCGCTCGTGTCGTGGAGAAAGGGGAGCAAATCTCGGCTGCTCTGAGAGACGAGTTCTTTGAAATCAGGGCGCCGATCAACAAGGTTTGGTTCCCGCTAACGGGAATGGCGTCGCTCGTCACTGTTCTCAAGGACGGCACGTCACTCGAGGGAATGGCCGTGGGCCGGGAGGGTTTTGTCGGCCTGCCACTTTTTCACGGGATCAAGACTCATCGCTCGATGGGCATGTGCCAGATCGAAGGAGATTTCTTCGTGATGTCGGCGGACGACTTCGTCGAAGTGCTTGAAGAATCTCCTGAGCTCCAGTCACAGCTGCATCTCTATTCCCAGTATGCCAGCGAGGTGCTGACTCAGTCGGCCGCATGCAACGGAACGCATCTGGTCGAGCAGCGCTGCGCACGCTGGCTTCTCACTACGGCCGACGCTGTCGGGAGAACGACATTCAATCTCACGCAGGAGTTTCTCTCGCAGATGCTTGCGGTGAGACGGCCTGGCGTGACTGTCGCGGTTGGCGCGCTGGAGCGGCAGGGATTGATTGCGCACCGCTACGGCGCTGTTACGATTGTCGACATTACGGGACTTAAGGACGCCTCGTGCGAGTGCTACACCACGGTTAGAGACAACGCGCAGGAGCTCTGGAACGTATCTGAACTGATTAGCTGATAAGGGACGGAACGCCGTTGAATGTTTGCACCGTTCCTTATCCGTTCATCGGTTAGATCCGTTTTCTCCAGCCCGGCCCTCGCACCACGCGGCCGGGTTTTGCGCCTGTGTGCTCCCCGTTCGCGAGCACCTGCACTCCATTGACGAAAACATGCACCACGCCGGTCGCATATTGGTGCGGCTTGTCGAACGTCGCCTTGTCGATGATCGTCGCCGGATTAAACACCACCACGTCAGCGTAATAACCGGGCGCGAGCTTTCCACGACGCTTGATTCGCAGATTCGTCGCCGGAAGAAGTGTCAGCCGTCGAATCGCTTCCGCGAGCGGAATCACTTTCTCGTCGCGTGAATATTTGCCGAGGATGCGCGCGAACGAGCCGTATGCGCGCGGATGCGGATTCGATTCCAGGAACACACCTTCTGGCGCGTACGATCCTTCGTCCGAGCCGACGCTCACCCACGGCTTCGCGAGCTGTTTCCTGATGTTCTCCTCCGACATGAGGAAATAGATCGTCCCAACGCGAGTTCCGTCGCGAATGACGAGATCCATCGCCGTCTCCTCCGGCGAAGTCCCGCGCATCTTCGCCACCTCGGCCAACGTTTTCCCCGTGTATTTCTTGAGCGAGTCCGCCTTGAATGCGATGAGAATTATTTTCTCCGGCGATCCGGCGGCGAGGTAGAGACTTTCCCACTTGTCGGTGGGCGTCACCATTTCCTGCTTCACACGGGCGCGAATTGCCGGATCCTGCAGCCGCTTCGCCCACGCAGCGTATCCGCCTTCCTGAACCCACGGCGGCATCGCTGCGTCGAGTCCGGTCGCGCCTGCGGGATAAGGATAGATGTCGGCGGTGATCGCGAGACCGGCCGAGCGCGCGGAGTCGATCTTCGCGAGAACACGATCCATCTTCGGCCAGTTCGACTGACCAGCTGCCTTGAGATGGTAGATCTCCGCGCGCACACCGCCTTCGCGTGCGATTCTCATGAGCTCGTCAACCGCTTCGTTCAGGCGGTTCCCTTCACTTCGCATGTGTGAGATGTACATGCCGCCGTACGGCGCAGCCGACTTTACGAGCGCGATGAGCTCATCAGTCTTTGCGTAGAACGCGGGCGTGTAGATGAGCGACGATCCGATGCCGAGCGCGCCTTCCTCCATTGCTTCGCGCACGAGCGCCTGCATCCGCGCGAGCTCGGCCGGTGTTGGCGGGCGATCGTTCCAGCCAA
>JBDSVO010000073.1:0-9127 GCA_039927215.1 Gemmatimonadaceae bacterium | reverse complement strand
CTCTCCGCCGCGCGAAAGTGGGACGGCCGGTTTCTCACGGTCGCCGTGGATCAGAGCCGTGCCGGAGCGTCCGGCTGCTCGATCGACGGGCTGTTCAGGACTCTCAAGTCGCTCGAGCAAGACATTGGCGCGGGACTCGTGACAAGCGGCCTGGTCTTCTTTCGCGGCAGGGACGGCGAAATTCGCTCGGTGACCCGCGACGAGTTCACTGAGCTCGGGGCGGCCGGAGAAGTGGACGGCGAAACCGAAGTCTTCGATCCTTCGGTAACGAGCCTCGGTGAATGGCGCGCGCGGTTCTCGTCACAAGCATCCGATTCGTGGCACGGATCGCTGCTGCCGTCACGTGCCGAGTGACGTGAAGACCCACACCTCCTACCTCACCTTCAATACGAAGAAGCGGCAGGAGATCATCGACATCACGGATGACGTCGAAGCGTGCCGTGCTGCCGCGGAGATAAGTGAAGGATTTATCCTCGTCTCGGCGATGCACATCTCCGCTTCAGTGTTCGTTAACGATCACGAGCCCGGATTATGGAAGGACATTCTCGATTGGCTCGAGACGAGAATAGCACCGTGGTCGCCCGACGATTACCGCCACAACAGTGGAACAGGTGAGGACAACGCCGCAGCTCATTTGAGGTCGCTGACCGTCGGGCACGAGGTGATTGTTCCGGTAACGAAAGGCCGACTCGACTTCGGGCCTTGGCAGCGCGTGTTCTACGGAGAGTGGGACGGCCAGCGCTCCAAGCGAGTCGTCATCAAGGCGATGGGAGTGTAACGCTCACATCCTCAGATGGTCCGGCCGCCACGTTGTGATCTCCTTCTTGATCTGCTCGGCCTTTGTGAGCTCGCCGTCGAAAATGCGACGAGTGAGGCCCGGAAGCTCTTCGTCTGAGGCAAAGCGTAACGCAACAAGCTGCTGAGGCCTCAACTCCTCGATTCTTCCGTGCAGCTCTTCGGAAAGCAGTCTTCCCAGACGCATTCGTTCTTCGACACGAATAACCCGATCCTGAACGCGGGCCGCCATGACACGCGCAAAAAATGCGAAGACCGCGAGCGCCAGCGCGAAGAGGACGAGCCAGGCGTGGTAAAGGGTTGGCGACCGGACAAGCCCTACGGCTTCCACGATGACGTTAATTCCGAGGATAGGCAGAGCGAAGAAGTGGTAAGCCGGGACGTATCGGCGGTGAGACTTGTAGGACTGAGTGCCTTCGGCCATGAGCTGCCCCGTGAAAGTTGCTCGAAGATAGGGAGGTCGATCTCAGGCGGCTACGTCCTACGTCCCGGCTGTAGCGATGGCCGACTGAGCTTCCAGTGCGTGCCGCTTGAGTCGCGTGATCATCGCATTCAAGCCTGGCTCGCGCGCGCCCAGGCCAATGCTTTCCATCATGGTGCGAACGAAGTCCGCGGGAATACCGAGTGTCGTCTCCGGCGGCTGATCGTTCACCGCTCCGAAAACGATAGCAAGCACCGCAGCGATCGTCGGCGATTGCCGAACGTCGAGGTCAGCATAAAAGTGGAGCTTCCCGTCCTTCAGCTCGGGTATGATGTCCACTCGTGTCTGACATTCCGGAATGTTGAACTTTGCACGATCGATGTCGCTGAGCCGCTCCGGAAATGGCTCCAGCTTCCTGGAGTATTGAACCAGCGCCTGCATCTTCTCCTCGCGTGCCATGGAGCGGAAGAGACGGAGAACGCGGTCAATCGACGGAGGTATTGGTGCGGTGGTTGATTCCTGCATTTCCTGAAAGCTAATTCGTGAGACGCACTTTCCGGCTCGTCTCGCTCCCTCTGACGGTCGGAGCGAAGCAAACAACCTATCCAGCAACTCGACTGTACTGCCGAATAGCGAGTACCAGGGCAGTAACACCAATCGCGGTCAGTCCCACAATTTCCCGTCGAACCTCGCTAACTGTGGCACCCTTGATCAACACGGCGCGGACCAGCTCGATGAAATGCTTGACCGGATTCACCTCGGCCATCCACTGCGCCCAGTTGGGCATTGATCTCACCGGAGTGAACAGGCCGCTCATCAATAGATAGATCATCACGATGAACAGCGTGACGAACATCGCCTGCTGTTGCGTCTCGACGATCGTTGAAATGAAAAGCCCGATACCAAGAGCGCCGACGAGATAGAGGAGTGCCGCGGCGTAAACCAGGGTGATGCTGCCGCGCATCGGAACCCCAAACACGTACCGTGCGATGAGCAAGCCGATCGTCAGCTCGACGAGAGCGATGCCGACCATTGGCAGCAGCTTCGCCGCGATGAACACTCCACGCGAAAGGGGAGTGACGTTCAGCTGCTCGAGTGTTCCTATTTCCTTCTCGCGAACGATGTTCATCGCCGTCATGAGCGTGCCTACGACGGTGATGAGCTGAACGAGAATCCCCGGTACCATGTAGTGGCGATAGTCGAGCTCGGGATTGAACCATCCCCTGCCGCGCACGTCGATTGCGCTTACCTGCGGAACTTCCGGCTTTAGCTCGACGGTCACGCCGCGAGCGTAATCGGCAAGAATTCGTGCAACGTACGACTGGGTCACGCCGGCTGCAGCACCGTCCTCAGCGTTGAGAATCAGCTGAACGTGACCCGCACCGGTGTTGACGATATCGTTCTCGAAACCAGCCGGAATTCCGAGAATCATCCCGGCGTCGCGCGAAAGAATCGCATCATTTGCCGGCTTCATCGACACCGATGAGCCAGCCAGCACGAAACGGCGCGTTCCCTGAAGCTTTTGCACGATCTCGCGGGACATCTCAGAATGATCCTGGTCCACGACGAACATTCGTGCCTGCTTCACCTCAAACGTTGCGGCGTTGCCGAGGAGAATGAGCTGCACCATGGGCATCAGCAGCAGCTGCGCGACCATGAACCGGTCGCGTCCGACCTGCTTGAGCTCCTTCTGCAGAAGAACTCGCAAGGTTCGGCCGATCATCCGAGCCTCGGCTTGAAGCTTCGCACGGCGGCGGCCATGAAGATCAGGGTCATCACGCAGAGCACGAGTGTTTCCTTCCAGAGAAAATTCAGCCCGACGCCCTTGAGCATGATGCCGCGCACGATCACGACGAACCATCGCGCGGGAATGATGTTGCTGAATACCACGAGAAACTTCGGCATACTGGCGATCGGGAAGATCATCCCGGACAGCAGAGTGCTCGGCATCAGAGTCCCAAGCATTGCGGCCAGCATTGCGGCGCGCTGCGATGAAGTCCGGGCGGCAATGAGCACGCCGACTGCGAGCGAGACCACCGAGTAGAGAAGGCTTTCAAGGAGGAGAAGCGTCAGGCTCCCACGCACTGGAACTCCAAAGACGATGCGCGCGACGAAGAGGGCAGTGACCGCGTTGCCGAACGCGAGGCCGAGGTAGGGCGCGACCTTTCCGACGATAATCTGCCAGGGCTCCAGTGGAGAAACGAGCAATACTTCGAGCGTCCCGCGCTCTTTCTCACGCGAGAGCGAGATTGCCGTCATGAGCGCGGAGATGAGCGTCAGCACGAGCGCAATCAGTCCCGGCACAAAGAGGTTCACGCTCTCGAGAGTCGGATTGAATCGCATTCGTGTATCGATCACGATGTTGACCGCGCCCGGTTTGAGGATCTCCATTTCATACTGAGTGATCACCGCGCGAACGAAGTTCTGCATCGTGGTCCCGGTGTTAGGATCGGATGCGTCGACAGCGATCAGAATTTTCGCGGGCTCGTCTCCCTCAAGGTGCGTTGCAAATCCCGGCTCGAACATCAATGCGATGTCCGCCTTGTCCGCTCGCATGAGCGGCTCAACCGATCGGACGTCGGGACTTACGCTCACGACCGTGAAGCGATCAGTACCGCGGAATCGATTGGTGAGTGACGTGGTTGCGTAATCGGGTTGAGGAACGACGACCGCGAGGCGAACGTCGCGCACGTCGCTGCGGAGCGCGTACCCGAATAGCACTACCTGCACGAGCGGCATCAGAATCAGAATCGTAAGTGTCTGCTTGTCGCGCGCGATGTGTCGTAACTCCTTACTGATGAATGCACGCAGCGCGGACCTCTGGCTCACGCTGGAGCCCCCTCCGGACGTGCAAGCTTTACAAAAACTTCGTCGACGCTTGTCGCGTTGAATTCAGATTTCAGTTCCGCAGGCGTACCCATTGCCGCAATGCGTCCATCCACCATGATCGAGATGCGATCGCAGTACTCTGCTTCGTCCATGTAGTGCGTTGTTACGAAAATGGTGGTCGTTTTTGCCGCCGCGTAGATCATTTCCCAGAACTGACGGCGGGTCACTGGGTCGACTCCGCCAGTCGGCTCATCGAGAAAGACAATCTTCGGCGAGTGCAGCATCGCGACGAGAAACGCAAGCTTTTGCTTCCAGCCCAGTGGAAGAGTGCCGACGAGATCATCTGCTCGCTCGGTAAGGTCGAGCGTTGCGAGGAGTCGATTAGTGCCCTCGGCGATCGCCTGGTCGCTCATTCCGTAAATCGTTCCGTAAAGGCGGATGTTCTCACGGATCGTCATGTCGGCATAGAGCGAAAAGCGCTGGCTCATGTAGCCAATGTTTTTTCTGATCTCCTTGCGTTGCCGAATGATGTCGAAGCCCGCGACGTGTCCTTCGCCGGAAGTTGGCTCGAGAAGTCCGACGAGCATACGGATGGCCGTCGTCTTGCCGGCGCCGTTTGCGCCGAGGAAGCCGAAGACCTCGCCAATGGCGACGTCGAATGTGATTCTGTCCACCGCCGTGAAGTCCCCGAACTTTTTGGTAAGCTCGCTCGCGTCGATTGCGGTCGATGTTCGATCGACGGTCATGCTGCTTCCGCCTTGCCGCCCATCAGGGCCATGAAGCTGTCTTCGATGCCTGCTTGAATGGGCTCGGCACTAACGTCGCTGAATCCGCGATCGCGAAGGTACCTGTCGAGCTCAGCGACGATTGCATTTGGCTCGATGTCTGCTCGCGCATCGGTGTAGTGCAGGGCATCACCAAACGGATACACCGAGCGCGCGTGGGGATACTCCCGGAGAGCGAGAAGCATCTCGTATCGTTTGGCGCCGCTGATTGCAATCAGTGGTCGATCGTACTGCTGGCTGATTGTCGCGGGTGAGTCGACGGCGAGCAGTTTTCCCACCTGCATCAGAGCGACGCGATCGCAGCGCACTGCCTCATCCATGTAGGGGGTCGAGACGAGAATCGTGAGTCCTGATGCTTTTAGTCTCCCGAGCTGATCCCAGAATTCCCGGCGGGAGACGGCGTCCACTCCGGTTGTGGGCTCGTCGAGAAACAAAATGTCCGGTCGGTGAACCAGCGCACAGCAGAGCGCCAGCTTCTGCTTCATTCCACCCGAAAGCGCTGCCGATCGTCGATCCTTGAACGGCTCAATCTGCTTGTAAACGGGCGCAATCAGATCATATCCCTTCTCGAGCGTCGTCCCGAATACAGATGCAAAGAACTGGATGTTCTCGGCCACGCTGAGATCGGGATAAAGGGAGAACGTGCCCGGCATGTAGCCGACTCGCCGCCGGATCTCGCGATAATCTTTTACAACGTCGAGGCCGAGAACGGTCGCGGTGCCTGACTCCGGCAGAAGCAGCGTAACGAGAATTCGAAAGAGAGTCGTCTTGCCGGCGCCGTCCGGGCCGACGATTCCGAACAGCTCGCCGTCCTGAACGTCGAGCGAGATGTCGCTCAGCGCGCGGACGCGCCCGAACGACTTGCTCACATCGTGAACAACGACGATTTCGCTCACGCTTTGCGCGGAGCTGAAGGAAGGTCGAGGTCTGCCGGCATTCCAATCTTGAGAACGCCCTGGCGATTGGCGACGCGAATCTTTACGGCGTAAACGAGATCGCTGCGCTGATCGCGCGTCTGGATTGGCGTCGGCGTGAATTCGGCCTTCGATGCAATCCATGTAACCGTTCCCGGGAGCGTCATCAAATTGCCGTCACTTTGATCGACATGGACCTGCACCGTCTGGCCCAGTCGCGTCCTGGCGAGCTGGTCGGCAGTGATGTAGGCGCGCAATGTCATCGTATCGAGATTTGCGATCTTGTAGAGCGGTTTTCCCGGAGCGACGACTTCCCCGGCTTTCGTATAAGTCGTGAGCACAGTTCCGGTTTGCGGATTGACGACTTTCGTCTTCGACTGACGGTCTCTGATCTGCACGATGCGGGCATCGATCGCTCTGATGTCCTCGCCAACGTTCTGTCGTTGTGCCTGCGCCGCCTGTATCTGCGCAAGCAGAACCCGATAATCCCGCTCAGCCTGATCGAGCTGTGGCGCGGTTGCTGCGCGCTGAGAGAAGAGACGCCGGGTTCGCTCGTAGTTACGGCGCGCGATTCCTCTCTGCACTTCGAGCACATTGATGTTTTGGGTTGCTTCGCCGAGGCGCGAGCGGATTCCTTCGCGTTGGGCAACGATTTGCTGGACCTCGAGCGCGGTTTGCGTGCTGTCGATCAAGCCGACTGTGGCGTTCGCGGCGAGGCGCATTCCCTCGACGGGAGTGAACCACTCGAGCTGCCCGCTGGCCTCGGCCGAAACGACGACTTCTTCGGCCTCGAAGTTTCCATAGGCGTCAGGCTCGCCGTTGCCTCTGCAGGCCGAATCGAGCATCGCGAGCATCAATGAGAACGCTATTCGTTTCCTCATCAGCGCACCTCGCCGATAGTTGTGAGATACCGCGCAACGGTTGCCGCAAGGCCCAGGCGGTGATTGGCCTTGGCGATGCGAGCGGCCAGTACGTCGGTCTGTTTGTCGACATACTCGGCCGACGTTACCACGTGCTCGCCAAATCGCACGCGCGTCTCGGCAAGAATGTCTTCGCGAAGCGCGATGATTGCGTCGTCGCTGGCGAGTGATGCGCGAAGGCGAACTGCATCGGCAACGTCGTGCGCGACCTGACGTCGGAGCGCGGCCGTGAACGCCGCCTCTTCGGTCGAAATGATCTTGCTCTGCAGGTCCAGCGCTTCGCGATCGCGACTACTGCTGCCCCAGGTCCACGGAGTCCAGCGAAGCTGGATTCCGCCCAGCCAGTAGCTGTCGAAACTGTTGGCAAGTGGATTGAGGCCGGGCTTTCCGTATCCGGTGCGCGCATATGCCGAAAGGCGTGGCAGATCCAGTGAGCGTCGTGCGGCGCGCTGAGCTTCGATCACGTCGCGCGACCGCGCGAATGTCTCAAACTCCGGGCGATGTCTCGCGAGTGAATCGAAGGACATCGGTAATCCCATCACATCGGGAACGGCAAGCGCGACTGTCGTGTCGAAACGAGCGCCCGTGAGATCCGAAAGAATTATGAGCGAAGCACGACGTGTTGCCTCGAGCTCGGCCACCATCTGTCTCCGTCGGAGAATCTCGGCGCGAAGTGAGTTTACTTCGCTGGGAAGGGCTGTTCGTTCGCGCGTGCGTGCGGAGCTAACCTCGAGCTGCGCTTCGAGATCGGTGATGCTTGTCTGGACCTCAGCGATCTGAAGCTGTGCGCCCAGGGCGGCGAAGTATGCGTCGTTGACATTCTGACGGAGCGAATAGACGGAGTTGCTCACTCTCGCCTGGGACTCGGCTAATTGTGCGCGCTCGAGTGCCCGGCGTGGGCCAAGTGTCGGATCGACGATTCGCTGCTCGGCGTTTAGCCGTGCGTCATAGGTATCGTGCGGCGGGGACGGAGGACTCTGTCCGTTGGGAAGAGTGATTGGAATCTTTGCGACATCGGACTGGTATTGTCCGAACGCATCGACCGAAAGAATCGGCAGTCGTTCCGATCGAAGCGATTCGAGACGAAGTGCGGATTGATTTGCGAGAAGGTCGCGCTGCGCCTGTCGCGGGTCGGCGCGGACGGCGGCTGACTGCAGCGCGCCGAGGCGCAGCGAGTCAGTCGACTGCGCCCGCGCGATCGGAGCGAACAGAATCAGCGCCGGCGCTGCGAGAAGAATTAGTCGCGTCATGGTCTGAGTGCCATTCTGATGAATTCGGGAAGTCGCTTTCGTCGCTGTTTGAGAAATGCGGCAAATCGCGTGTCGTCCAAGCCGAGCGCGACGGCGAGCAACGGACGTGCGGCGAATGGGAAGACGCAGAGTGAGAGCATGTTGACGATGAATTCCTGCGGAGTGATCGGCCGCATCGTTCCGGTTTTCACGCCTGCGTCGATCTGCGATTTCAGCTTTGCGATCACTGGCGCGAGTACCTCACTCGGCGCGGAGCCCATTCCCGACGAGAGGATTTGCTCCGCGCGCTCGGGATGATGGTGCAGCTCCGACAGCACGTACGCTGGTATGAACAGATTTTGTGAAAGAATGTCGATGTATGCGTTGACGATCAGGTCGATCTTCTCATCGAGCGGAAGGTCTGAGCCGAGTGTCTGGAAGAGTCGCGGGAAGAGCTGCCGTGCAACCTGCTGGAAGACTGCGGCGCTTAGCCGCTCTTTGGATCGGAAGTAGTAGTGGAGCAGCGCCTGGTTGACGCCGGCTTCCTCGGCGATCTCCTGCATTCGTGCGCCGGCGGTCCCGCGCCTCAGAAACACCGTGCGCGCAGCCTGGAGGATCTTCTCCTCGGTATCCTTATCGTCTTTATGTGGCCGGGTAAGATTGGCCATATGATTTAACTAACTAGTTAACACTGGCCGGCTCCGTTGGCAAGCAGACGAGAATCGGCATTGATCATTTATGGCACGAAACTCTCACTTGGCGGCGTTCGGGGCGGTGCTCATCTTCATCACTGTCAAGCGATTCTCCGGGACGGTGAGCCAGCGACCGCACGTCTTTGTTTATCCACAGGAGCTCCAGATGCCGATACGGAAAGCAAGCGCAGTATGGGAAGGCGGACTGAAGGGCGGGAAGGGCAGCTACAGCGTTGAAAGCCGCAGTGTGGAGGGATCGTATTCCTTCGAGTCGCGATTTGGAGAAGGTGGAGCGTCGAATCCCGAGGAGCTTCTGGCCGCGGCAGAGGCGTCATGCTACAGCATGGCCTTGAGTGGGTCACTCGAGAAAAATGGAACTCCGCCCACCCGGGTCGCGACTGATGCCGCGTGCACCGTGGAAAAGGTCGGCGATGGATTCCAGATCACCACCATGAAGCTGGATGTACGCGCATCGGTGCCGAATATCGATGACGCGAAATTTCAGGAGCTCGCGAAGGCCACTCTCGCAGGTTGTCCCGTAT
>JBDSVO010000072.1:0-4622 GCA_039927215.1 Gemmatimonadaceae bacterium | reverse complement strand
CGAAAAACCTGCCGGGGCTGAGACTTTGTCTCGGCCTGGCAGGTTTTCTTCTCCAGGCTGCGTGTTCCGGTAGGGACGCAGCGCCGGAGCGTACCTCGCAGCCGCCGGCAAGCGATGGCCATCTCTTCACAATGCTGCCATCGAGCTACACCGGAGTGCGGTTCGAGAATCGTCTCACCGATACCAACGACCTCAACATTTTCACCTACCGCAACTACTACAACGGTGGCGGTGTAGCGCTCGGCGACCTCAACGGAGATGGGCTTCCGGAAATCCTGCTGACGTCGAACATGGGCGGGAACCGCCTTTACCTCAACGAGGGGCAATATCGCTTCCGGGATATCACCCGGGTCGCCGGAGTCGAAGGGAAGCGATCCTGGGCCACAGGAGCAACGTTCGCCGACGTGAACGGCGATGGTCGCCTCGACCTCTACGTGTGCTACGCAGGCAACGTCGCGGGCTCGCGGAGAGCAAACGAGCTCTACATCAACAAGGGACTGAACGGGAAGGGCGAGCCGCAGTTTACAGAGGAAGGCGCAGCCTACGGAGTGGCCGACGAAGGCTTCTCGACCCACGCGTCGTTCTTCGACTACGACCGCGATGGTGATCTCGATCTTTACGTGCTGAACAACTCATCCCGGCCCGTCAGCAGCCTGGGGCTGCAGAATACGCGACAAGTACGAAACGCATTCGGGGGCCACCGGCTCTATCGGAACGACGGCGGGCATTTCACGGATGTCAGCGCGAAAGCAGGCATCTATGGCAGTGAGATCGCGTTCGGCCTCGGTGTCGCCGTCGGTGATTTGAATGGCGACGGCTGGCCGGACATCTACGTGTCGAACGACTTCTTCGAGCGCGATTACCTCTACATCAACAACAAGAACGGGACGTTCACCGACAAGCTCGAGCTCGAGATGCCGTCGATCAGCTACTCGTCGATGGGACTCGACATCGCTGACGTCAACAACGATGGGCTCCTCGACGTTTTCGTGACCGACATGCTGCCGGAGGACGAATACAGATACAAGATGACAAGCGCGTTCGAGAGCTGGGACATTTACCAGACGAAGGTCAAAAATGACTTTCACCATCAATTCGCGCGCAACATGCTTCATCTGAACAATGGCAACGGTACGTTCAGCGAGATCGGACAGTTGGCCGGCGTCTCGCGAACTGATTGGAGCTGGAGCGCGCTCATCGCCGATTTCGATCTTGATGGCTACAAGGACATCCACGTGACGAACGGCATGGCGAGCGACGTCACGTCGCAGGATTACATCGCGTTTCTCGCGAACAACGAGACGATGAGATCAGCAATGCAGGGCGGGAAACGCGTCGATTTTGCGCGACTCATCAAAGTGATGACCTCCACGAGGCTTCCGAACTACGCCTTTCGAAACAACGGTGGCCACACGTTCACGAATCAGGGTTCACAGTGGGGACTGGATTCCAGAGGGTTCTCGAATGGCGCGGCCTACGGCGATTTGAACGGGGATGGTGCGCTCGATCTGGTCGTGAACAACGTGAACGAGGAGGCGTTCGTCTACCGCAACAACGCTCGAACCCAGTCGAAGAACCATTACCTGCAGGTGAAGCTGTTGGGTGAAGGCAGCAACCGGTTTGCCATCGGCGCGAAGGTGTCACTGTGGACTGGAGCATCATCGCAGTTTCAGGAGATGATGCCCTCCCGCGGATTTCAATCGAGCGTGGATTACATCCTCACATTTGGTCTCGGTCAGCGGGGCAACGTCGACTCAGTGACCGTGGTGTGGCCCGATGGGCGCGTAAGCACTCGAGCGAGCGTGGCCGCCGATCAACGGATTGTCATCGAGCAGGCGGGATCATCCGCGCCTAAGCCAATTCCACTTGCGCTACCGCAGCCGATACTTGTCGACGTGACGGATCAGACGGGACTGGGCTTTGTTCACCGGGAGAATTCCTACGTCGATTTCGACCGGGAGCCCCTGATTCCGAAAATGGTCTCTACGGAAGGGCCCTACATGGCAGTCGCCGACGTAAATGGCGATGGCCTGCAGGACGTGTTCATCGATGGCGCGAAAGACCAGACTGACCGGCTCCTGCTTCAAAGGCGGGGCGGGGGGTTCGCACCGAGCAGCGAAGCTGTGTTTGCGGCCGACGCAATCTCCGAGGACCTGGGAGCGGTCTTCTTCGATGCGAACGGCGACGGCACCCTCGATCTTTATGTGGTCAGCGGTGGCAACGAGTTCTCCGAGATGGCTCCGGCATTGGAGGACCGGCTCTACCTGAACGACGGGCGGGGCAACTTTCGCAAGGCGAACGGCAACGTGCCTGCGGCGAGCAACAGCGGGTCACGCGTTGCAGCGGCAGATTTCGATGGCGACGGTGACGTTGACGTTTTCGTCGGAGGGCGTGTTGTCCCGGGCCGGTATGGGATCGTCCCGCCGAGCGTGCTACTGGAAAACGACGGTCGCGGGCATTTCGCCGACGTTACCGCTCGAGCCGCGCCCGGCCTGGTCCATGTCGGCATGGTCACGGACGCACTCTGGCGGGACGTAGACGGCGACGGGCGCGTTGATCTCATCGTGGTTGGTGAATGGATGCCGATCACCGTTTTCCGAAACCTGGGGAATGGCAGGCTCGAGCGCGCCAGTATTCCCGGACTCGAGAAGAGCAACGGTTGGTGGAACCGGATCGTGGCGGGGGATTTCACCGGGGACGGACGCGTGGATTTCGTCGTCGGAAACCTCGGACTGAACACGCGCTTCCACGCGAGCGAGTCCGAGCCGTTAGTGATGTACGTCAAGGATTTCGACGGGAACGGGTTCGTAGACCAGGTCATCGCCGGCTATAACAACGGCCGGAGCTATCCGCTCGCGCTCCGCGACGATCTCATGAAGTCTCTGCCGTTTCTCAAGCCGAGGTATGAGAATTACGAGTCGTACGCCAGGCAGACTCTGACCGACGTCTTTTCCGCGAAAGACCTGGCTGACGCCGTCGTCGCGAAAGCCTACCAGTTCGCTACCGTATTAGCGAAGAACAACGGCAACGGATCATTCACACTCGTCCCGCTACCGCTCGAGGCGCAGCTCTCACCCGTGTACGGAATTCTTGCGAGCGATGTGGACCGCGATGGAAAGCTCGACCTGATGCTCGCCGGAAATCTCGACGGTGTGAAGCCTGAAATCGGCCGCATGAGCGCGAGTTACGGTGTTCTGCTGAAAGGGGACGGCAAGGGGGATTTCACTGCCATTCGAACGCGCGACAGCGGCTTTTTCGTGCCGGGACAAGCGCGTGACATTCAGCGTCTTCGTACAGCGCGGGGTGAAGTGTATGTCGTCACCCGCAACAACGACCGGCCTCTGTTGTTCCGGTCCAATCGCGAGCCGCGGCAAAGAGCGGCTCGGGCTATTCGACCTTCCGCGCGTGGGGCTGGTCGCCCGATGTCAAGCGATAATCCTGCTCACTGAGACCCGACTTTAGTCTTGATGATGATGACTCCGTTCGCGCCGCGCAGGCCATACATCGTCGTAGCGGCAACATCCTTCAGGACCTGGATGGATGCGATGTCGCTGGGTGAGATTCCTGTCAGCCCGCCGTTTGGCCCAGTCTGAATCGGAGTGCCATCAATGATGTACAGTGGCTCAGTGCTCGCCTGCACGGACGTCGTGCCGCGGATGCGAATGGACAGGGCGCCATCAGCGGTCCGAGTAATCCAGACGCCGGGGAACTTGCTGGTCATCAGCTCCTCGACAGGCACGGACGGCGTCCGTTCGATATCTTCACCCGTTACTGCGGTCGCGGCAGCTGGGTCTCGCGGAGCTACAGTAGCATGTTGGCCGGACGATGCGCACGCGGACCCAAGTCCGACGAGCACCGCCAACGCCACAAGGGAGTGGGCTCTCATATATGGGGATGGAGAACTGAAAATGGACAACTGGATTCGCTTCATAAGACGCTCCCTGATCGCAGGCGTCGCCTCTATTACAATGATGGGCAGTATCGCTCATGCGCAAGGTGCGCCTGGGCTGCGTGTAACTTCGCCCGACGGCAAGAACAGCGTGCTCGTCGAAATCCGCGACGGAAGCCTGGTTTACAGCGTCCAGCGGCAGGGTCGAGCCATTATTCTTCCGTCGCGCCTGGGCATGGAGTTCAGCGGCGCGAAGCCGCTTCGTGACAGCCTGATAATCACGGGGAGCACGAGAAAGGCCGTCGACGAGACGTGGACTCAGCCGTGGGGAGAAGTAGCCAGGGTTCGCGATAACCATAACGAGCTGCGCGTTTCCGTTGCCGAGCGCCTTGCTCCGTCTCGCCGGTTCGATGTCACGTTCCGGGCTTTCAACGACGGAATAGGATTTCGCTACGAGTTTCCGGAGCAGGCAAATCTGCGCGACTTCGTAATCATGGAGGAGCTGACTGAATTCTCCATGGCCGACAATTCCCGGTCGTGGTGGATTCCCTCGAACCGCCCTCGGCTCGACCGCTCCGAGATGCTGTACTCATCGTCGCCGGTGAGCGTGATGGACAGCGTGCAGACGCCAATCACAATGGAGACAATCGACGGGCGCACTGTCATCGTCCTGCACGAGGCGAATCTCAATGATTACGCGCGAATGAACATCAAGGGCCCGTACATGGACAAC
>JBDSVO010000071.1:0-12331 GCA_039927215.1 Gemmatimonadaceae bacterium | reverse complement strand
TTGTTCGGATCACTCGCAGCAACGGATCGCCCTTCGTATCGCGCACCGTTCCGGCCACTCGCCGGAGGCATCAGCATCTGCGAGCGCGATCTCAAGGTTCTCGATTCTGCGCTCGATGGCGAGACAGTCGCGGCTTTGATTGTGGAGCCGGTGCAGGGTGAAGGCGGCGTGCGGGTGTTGGAGACGCCGTTCCTTCAGGAGCTGCGAAGACTGACAGCGGAGCGCGGCATAGCCCTCATTTTCGACGAGATACAATGCGGGCTTGGGCGCCTCGGCACTTTGTTCGCTTACCAGAGCTTCGACGTCGTTCCGGACATGATCACAATGGCGAAGCCGCTCGCTGGAGGACTCCCCATGGGGGCGATTCTAGTGTCAGGCGAAATCGGTGCGACAATCAAGGCCGGCGATCATGGAACGACTTTCGGCGGCGGACCTCTCGTGTCGAGCGTTGCGCTGGAAGTCGTGCGGCGCCTGTCTGATTCGACGCTGCTGGCAGCGGTGCGTGAAAACGGAACCTGGCTCGGCGAGACTCTCCGTGGAATTGCACGACGCAACGGTAAGGTTCGCGCAATTCGCGGAATGGGGTACATGTGGGGTCTCGATGTCGTGGAGAAAGCGAGCGCTGTGATAGAACGTGGCTGGGATGCGGGACTGCTCGTGATCAGTGCCGGGGATCACACTATCCGATTACTGCCGCCGCTCGTGATGACGCGCGAGCAGCTGGGGAAGGGAGCCGGCCTGCTGGAGAAGATTCTCACCTGATGTCGAGCGTGCGTCAGGAAGAAGGTGTTCGCCAGACAAGCAAGTGAGCGCTAACATAGAACGTTCACCGAACGTACTGCTATCGTGTCACTCAGAATCGCGTCACCACGAATGGTGTTTCCGAGCGCGTGTTCATCAAGGCGTTGACGGGCTGGAAAATCGCGGTTACGACTGCGTTTGGGTTGCCTGCAGGCGAACCAGCGCAGTGCAAATAGCGCGAGATAAGAGAAAGCGGACGCGCTGATGCGGCAGAACAGGCCGGTACTCAAAGGACTTTGGCATGCCTTCGACGAAGCAGCATTCGGCCACGACCGCACCCTGAATCTTCGCGCATCGCTTCCATCGGCAGCAGATGCACGGGCACGTGTCGAATCCTGGCTGCGCATGCGCCAGGTGATGAAGTCCGAAGAAGTTCTGGTAATCACAGGGCGGGGAAACCAGAGTCCGAACGGAATCGCGGTGGTGCGGGAAGCTGTTCTGGCGCTCATGCCGTCGCTTCGCCGTCGGGGAATCGTGAAGAGCTGGCGTGAGCACTCGCCGGGCTCAATGGTAGTAACCTTGGCGCCGGTGGCTGATCTCCTCAGCGCGCCAAAACGGAATCGCGAGCGGGATGCAGATGAGAAAGATCAGTGGAGCCCTGCCGTACCTGTGTCGCTGGCAGCGCTGGAGCCGGAAACGTTAGTGCTCTTACGCCGACTGGCGCTTGAAACGATCGAGTCGCTCGGAGTCAGGAATGCAGAGGACTTCGTCGAACAGGAGATGCAAACGATCTTCGCGAAGCTTTCGGTAACCCTTCCGGTCAGTGAGGACCGCGAAGGTACGCTCCGCCGAGCAATCAACAGAGCCATCGAGGACGTCGAAACCCCGCGCTGATTCGAGGCATCCGGCGATATAAGGGTTCCAATAAATGTCGGGTGCTACGGCGGCCCGGACATTGCGAGACTGGACCCTTGCTCATGTCTATTTCAGTGAGAGCGCAACGTCGCCAGAGATTGCAGAACGGGTCCAGCCTGACAACCGCCGATCTGGCGGCGCTTGGAGCATACGGGGCGAAGACATCGTGGCCCGCGAATTTTCAGATATACCAGTCTGGCGGTAAAGCCGAGGGATTCTCGGTGGTGTTGTGCGGGCATATCATTCTGCGGAACCGAATGCGGTCCGGGCGTGGTTTCGTTCCAGCAGTAGTGACAGCTGGAGAGACGTTCGGCATCGAAGGTCTGACGCCGAAGACGACTTATGTCACCGATGCCCAGGCTGCAGAGGATACGGAGACGCTTTTTCTCTCGACAGCGAAATTTCGGGAGTTCGTCCGCGAGAATCCGACACAAGCGCTGACACTGTTCGCTCAACTTCTTGCTGAGCGTGCGCAGTTTCTCGAGAGGCTCCACGAGATGGCATCGCAGAATGTCGAGCAACGCCTTCTTGCCGCGTTGAATCGATTATCGCGTGATGAAACATTCCTCGCGGACGACGGCAGCCTGAAGCTCGAAGTTCGACACCATCGTCTTCTCTGCGAGATGGTCGGCGCAACGCGCGAGTCAATCGCACTGGCTCTGGGGCGACTGGTTGGCTCGGGCCTCGCCAGTCGAAATGGGACTTCGTTTCTCGTAAGCTCATCGGCGCTGGACGAATATCTTGCCGACCGCAGCATCACGGATGTCGCAATCCCGGTTGCGGATGAGCGCTGGAGACTCGCACCGTAAAGGATGGATCAAAGCGGAAATTCCGCGGACAAAATCATTCCCGGTGCCAACACGATCGACCTTTCTGCGTCAGGATTGCGCGGAGTCCTTCTGCTTCATGGCTTCGGCGACACTCCGCAGACGTTCGCACTTCTCGCGAATGAGCTTCATGCAAGGGGCTTCGGTGTTCGTGCTCCAGTATTGCCTGGTCACGGACGCTCAGTTGAGGAGTTCGTCATATCGCGCCGCAACCAGTGGCTCGAATTCGCACGGCTCGAGCTCGCCGACTTCAAGAAACGATACGGTGTTATAAGCGTCGTTGGCCTCTCCATGGGTGCCGCACTGACCGCCATTCTTGCCACTGAGAATCCGGATCTGCGCTCTCTCGTGTTGATAGCTCCGTATTTCGGCATGAGACTGAACTACAGAGCAGCCTCCATGTCCCACTGGATCTGGGGACCGATTGCGGGAACCCTGAAATCGAAAAGCCCCGGCTCCATTCGCGATCCGGTAGAGCGTGACAAAAACCTTGGGTATGGTGTCTATACGGGCCGCCTGTTATACGAGCTCTGGCGACTTGCTCGGCGAGCGCGACTATCACTGCCACGAATTCGCATCCCGACACTCCTGATTCAATCGCGCGAAGATCCCCGTGTCGCACCGTCCATTGCCGAGCGCGGGTTTGCGTCTTTGGGAGCCACTGACAAGAGATTGGTGTGGACCGAGGGTGCGGGCCACATCATCACGGTGGACTTTGGTCGCGAGCGGGTTTTCGAAGAAGTGCGTGTGTGGCTCAGCGCTCACATGTGAGCGGAGCTTGCGACCGCGCAATTGCGAAGGTCGCCAGCTCGTGTGCTCTCAGGTGTGTTCCTGAACGAACTCTTTCGTCGCGTCCACAGCCGTTGAAACGCCCTCGCGGGCCTGCTCCACAACGCCAGTCGCGACCCGCTGCACGCGCTCGGCGATTGATTTCGCCTGTTTCGTTACGCGTTTCGCTACGCTCTTCTTGCGCGGGCTTCGCCGACGTGTCGCTTTTCGCGGAGCCGCCTTGCGTGTTGCTCCAGTCTTCTTGCGTGAAGACCGAGAGCTCTTGCGCGTCGAGCCCTTGCGGGCGGTTGTGCGCGATCGTGTGCGAGTTGATCGCTTTGCGGTCGAGCTCTTGCGCCGTGTGGCTGAGCGTTTTCGAGCGCCGCCGCGTCCCGCTGACTTCTTTCCGGCACTCTTGCGACCGCCCGTCTTAGTGCGCGAGCTACTCTTCCTGCCACCTCTTGAACCACCGCGCGATGATTTCTTGGCTGCAGCCATGATCCGAGCTCCGAGTTAGGAATGTCCCCATCTCTACTTAACATGCAACGCTATAGCAACTTCCGCGCACAAAAATGTTGGTATTGGCTGAGATGCGGTCAAGCAGACCGCACTCCAAGCTTCCGTTGGCTACGAGAGCGTTAGTGTCTCTCCCGGGTTGAGCCGCCGAAGGCGGGATTCTGGTAATGCAGCCGCGGTCCATGCACTCGCCAGGCGTCGGGGCGGCTCATCGAGGGGCTCGTCCGTAAGGTTGAACGTCCCCCAGTGTGAAGGCACAAACATGCATTCGCCGGAGCCGTCCGTTTGCGAAATTTGCAGGTAAGCCTCGGTAGCATCCTCCGGATTCATGTGAACGGGCTGCATAAACCACCGGGGCTCGTATGCGCCAATCGGGAGAATAGCGGCGTAAAAAGGGCCGAAACGCCGCGCGATATCGGCAAATTCCGGATGCAGTCCTGTGTCTCCGCCGAATAGCACGCGCTTACCGCCGAGGCCTATTACCCACCCCACCCAAAGCGTGGCATTCCGGTTCCAGGGATAGCGTCCTGAAAAATGTTGTGCCGGCGTACAGTCAACCGCGATTCGACCGAATTTCCTGCTCTGCCACCAATCCATCTCGGCGACGTTGGCTGCGCCACCTTTCCGCAGAAAACCGCCGACTCCGATCGGCGCAATCCATTGTGTTTGCGGATAACGAGCGATCAGGCGTCGCACGGTCGAGTCATCGAGGTGATCGTAGTGATCATGCGAGAGAAAGACCGCGTCGATTGCGGGCAACGCGTCGAATTCGAGCCCGGGTGGCGAATGCCGGCGCGGTCCAGCGAACTGCACCGGCGACGCCCGCTCACTCCAGATCGGATCTGTGAGGACGCTCAACCCATCCGATTGAATCAGGAACGTGCTGTGCCCAATCCACGTCAATGAGAGCCCGGGGTCATGAGCATTGGGTGCTATTGCTGCTGTCACCGCAGGGGGCGCGACACCATCTGAGCGGGATTCACGCCGACGAGAAAGAATCCATTTCAGAACACCGCGTGCGCCCTGCGGCTGTGACGCAGGCCACGGATTACGAAAGCCTCCAGTCTTCTGATGATGCGAGGGTAGCGGACCGTCCGCCGATTGATCACGATTCATTCATTCAACCCTAATAGAGCAATAGCACGCCGTGCCAAGAGGCTTCCAGGAAACTCCCGCAGTTCGAGCGCCGGAATTCCCGACGAATCTCGACTGGATTCACACGGGCAACCGGCCGTTGCGGCTCATTGACCTGCGGGGAAAGATCGTCCTGCTCGATTTCTGGACGTACGGTTGAATCAACTGCATTCACGTTCTTCCGCAGTTGCGGAAGCTCGAAGAAGCGTTCGCAGATACGCTCATCGTCATCGGAGTGCACAGCGGTAAGTACCACGCTGAGCGAATAACAGAGCGAATCCACGAAGCGTCGATTCGTCTGGAAGTCGAGCACGCCATAGTGAACGATCGCCAGTTTCGCGTCTGGCGAAGCTATGCGGTATCAGCATGGCCGACGATCGTAGCCATTGATCCAGGCGGGTATGTCGTCGGCGCGCACCCCGGTGAGTTCACATCGGAGATGCTCGTTCCGTTCATCAATTCACTCGCGAGTGCAGCGGACGCGAAGGGAGTCTTAAATCGCGGTGTAGTTGCAGCCGCGCCCGATGAACCCGGCCGCCCTCCGGCGCGCCTAAGGTATCCGGGAAAGGTGATCGTCTCGGAGAATCGCATCGCGATCGCTGATAGCGGTCACAATCAGGTATTGATCGGAACGTTGTCGGGCAACGGACTGGAGATGACGGTGCAGCACATCACGGGAACCGGGCAGCGAGGGTTTGCCGATGGTGACACTGCATCCTTCAATTATCCGCAGGGTCTCGCATTCGGCGATGAGCTGCTCTACGTCGCCGACACCGAGAATCACAGCGTTCGCGCTGTCGACCTCCGCACTGGAGCGGTTTCTACAATTGCAGGAACCGGCAATCAGGTCAGGACTATGGCCGACCGCGATGCAGCAGCATTGTCGTCTCCGTGGGACCTAGAGCTCAAAGACGGAGTCCTCTACATCGCCATGGCAGGCGTCCATCAGATCTGGGCAATGGACCTCACGACGCGGCAGCTGAGAATCCATGCAGGGACAGGTGGTGAGGACATTCGCGACGGGCCCAGCCTCGGCGCACTCCTGGCGCAGCCGATGGGGCTGACGTCACTTGGCGACCGGTTGTATTTCGCGGACGCCGAGTCGAATGCAATTCGATGGACAGACGTGACACCGGGAGGAGAGACCGGGACAGTAGTCGGCACCGGGTTGTTCGATTTTGGCGACGTTGATGGAACGGGCGATGAAGTAAGGCTCCAACACTCACAAGGTGTCGCAGCACATCGTGATGGACGATTGCTTGTGGCCGATTCCTATAACGACGCGCTCAAGTGGGTAAATCCGGACTCGAGATCATCGACGCGCTGGGTAGATGGGCTGAGTGAGCCTGGCGGCATTACGTGTGGAGAGAAATACGCCTACGTCGCCGACACAAACGCTCATCGAATCGTCGCTGTCGACTATGGCAGCGGAGAAATGCACGAGCTCACGTTATGATGATTTCTCTTGCCGCTCCCAGGTTTTCTGATAAATGATCGAGCGTTCGCATTCCAACCAGAGCAGCGCATAATGGAAGCGTCCTCGCGAACGCGAGCGCACGCTGAGCGTCTGTAGTAAGGGAAGGGAAGGCGACGGCAAGCTCAGCGGGCAAGCCGCGTGTCAGCTGAGATTGCATAAGCGATGCGCTCGCCACGACGGACACGCCGAGGGCAGCAGCAGCCTCCAGCAATGGCATGCGCTGTCCATGGACCGTCTGGGTTGGAGCCCGAACTGCTTCCGTCATTGCAAGATTGAGCGGCAGCTGGACGACCCGAAAATGATGATCGTCTCCACCGGTCTCGCGTGCAACCTGGACGAGCTCCTCGAGATTGAGATGCCCGGGTGAAGCGGGGTCGAGCCGGAAGCCATGCCAGGTTGCACATCCATAACAGCGAATCGTGCCCTGGCTGACCTGCGATTCGAGCTCGGCGAACGCGCCAGCGATCACACTTTTGAAGCGGGGGCCATCGAGAGCCAGCCGCTGCTGCTCCGGATTGTGGAGATAATAAATGTCTATGGTAGCGAGGCCGAGATTCGAGAGGCTGCGCTGAATCTGGTTCGCAAGAAATGTCGGGCTGAGTGAATGGCCACCGCCGACGACATCCGACGCGCTCATGACGCCCTTATGGAAATACTCACTCGTCAGATATCTCTCGTACAGCACACGCGATTCGGGCGGTGACCCCTCGAGCGGGATGAACCCACCTTTCGTTGCGATGACGACCTCGTCGCGTTGCACGGAGCCGCCGCTCACAGCTTTTCGAATCGCTTCACCTACGGCACGCTCGGATCGCTGACAGCGATAGTTGATTGCGGTGTCAACGAGATTGAGACCCTGTTCCAAGCCCGCCGAGAGTACGGTCACGTATCTTGCATCCTCGGCGTCGTCGCAGTCGCCGAGGTATGTACCCATACCGATTGATGAAACGGATACATGGTCGTTCAATCCGCGATAGAACTCGGGAGCATAACCAGCGCGAAACCGCTGAACGAACCGCTTCGTTCCAGCGGTCGTGGCGTGTCCCGCAATTGAATTCCCGCGACCCTGCTCCTGCTGGGTTCGCGTTCCAGCGCGGGGATTCGGCATGTGAGCGACACGCTACCGGCAAAGGCCGATGACCGCAAGAGCAGTACTTCTTATCGCAACTGCACTGCCGCTTGTGGCTTGCTCGTCGTCGCGAACATCCAGCAGCGCTCCAGTACCCGTCGCAACTGCGGTTCGTCTCGACACTCTGCCGACTGTGGTGATGACGTTCCCAAAAGAGTCACGCGATCAGACGGCAAATCCATTCTATCCCCTCTCACGGATGGAGTTTCCGGCGCCAAGTCGCTACCGCTCGGCAAATGGGTCGCCTGGGCCCGACTACTGGCAGCAGCAAGCGGACTACAATATCTCAGCGACACTCGACACGATGGCGCGCTCAATCCGGGGAAGCGTTCAGATCCGATACACGAACAACTCGCCGGACACTCTTCGGTACGTCTGGCTTCAGCTCGATCAAAATCTGTATCGGCCGGGTAGCGAAGGCTCGATGGTATTCGCCGCCAGCTCGCGCTGGGGAGTGCGCGGCTTTCAGGGCGGGTATGAGCTGCGCGACGTTCGTGTCAACCAGCAGACTGCCGTGCCGCGTGTTCATGACACAATGATGCAGCTCTCACTTCCCGCGCCACTCAAGCCGAAGGGCGGGACGACAACGATCAAGATGGACTTCAGCTTCCGCGTGCCCGACCATGGCTCGGACAGAATGGGTCGCGACGGCGCGCTGTACGAGATTGCGCAATGGTATCCGCGAATGGCGGTTTACGATGATGTAATAGGGTGGAACACCGACCCGTATCTCGGTCAGGGAGAGTTCTATCTGGAATACGGCGACATCGATTTCGCGATCACTGTGCCGGCCGGCTACACAGTTGCTGCAAGCGGGACGCTGCAGAATCCCGCGGAAGTCCTGACTCCAACGCAGCGTGAGCGGCTGGCCAGAGCAGCGAAGTCACAACAAGTGGTAGCAATAATTCCACAGACCGAAGCTCGAGCACGCGCCACGCCAGGCACGAAGACGTGGCGGTTTCGGGCAGAGAAAGTGAGAGACGTGGCGTGGGCAGCCGCACCGGATTTCAGATGGGATGCAACAAGCTGGAACGGGATACTGGCGCAGGCTTACTACCAGTGGCCGAAGGCCTCAGCATGGGAAGGTGCCGCTGAGCAGACTCAATGGACCATTCGGCACTATTCGGAGAATTTCTATCCGTACCCGTACCCGCAGGCGACGAGTGTTGCGGGGCCGGTTGGCGGAATGGAGTACCCGATGTTCGTGATGGTGCACAGCGACGGGGACACGCTTTCCGTTTTCAGCACGATCAACCACGAGCACGGTCACGAGTGGTTTCCGATGATCGTCGGATCGAACGAGCGCCGATACGCGTGGATGGATGAGGGCCTCAACACATACATCAACACTTTCGCGAAGGAGCTGCGATGGCGTGACACCGCGATGATCGGAAGCATGGTGGAAAACTGGAAGTCGACCGTGGATGCTGGTATCGACGTTCCGCTGATGACTCCGGCGGACAACATCCCCGCTCCGGCTTTGGGGGCCATCGCTTATCGCAAACCGGCGGTCGTGCTACTGACATTACGCAATCACGTCGTCGGCCCGGAGCTGTTCGACTTCGCTTTTCGGGAATACATCCGCAACTGGGCATTCAAGCACCCAACTCCCGGTGATTTCTTCAGAAGCATCGAGAACGCGGCGGGAAGAGATTTGTCGTGGTACTGGCGTGAGTACTGGTATACAACTGATCTGGCCGACATTGCGATCGACAGCGTGAGTCAGCGCGAGCAGGGAGCGCAGAATCTGGCGACAGTGTCGCTGCACCGGCGGACCGATGTGGTGCTGCCGGTAAGACTTCGCTTCAAGTACGCGAGTGGTGCGACAGGCGATTTCAGCCTGCCAGCCAACATCTGGGCGAATGGCGATCGGTTTGATGCGACTATCGCTGTTCCAGCGAAAGTCGTCGGCGCGCGGTTATGGCCTGATTCATCAGTGCCGGACTGGAACCGTGACAACGATTCCTGGGGAGACGCGCCTCCTAGTGACCCATCAGGTCCGGTCACGCGACGTTAAGTCACTCCAATCGTCAGTCAAAGTACACTTCGATTGGCAGCGCTCGGAGCGATCCGGTAGATTGCGAATCTCGGAAGCAGTAGGACACATATCGGAGTACGAATCGAATGCCGGATTTTGGAAGCTGGGCGGCCGACTGGTGGAAGCCGGTTCTTTTCATCGTTATTGCTGGACACATCACGAACGTTTGCGTCACGATTTTCCTGCATCGCTCGCAAACGCACCGAAGCGTAAAGCTGCATTATCTCGCCGCTCTTCCAATGCGGCTCTGGCTGTGGCTGTCCACGGCGATCGTTACGAAGGAATGGGTTGCCTGTCATCGTAAGCATCACGCGTTTGCCGACCGGGATGGCGATCCGCACAGTCCGCTCATGGAAGGGCTTCGCAACGTCGTCCTCAAGGGAGCGTTCTACTATAGAAAGGCAGTGCGTCAGCCGGGCGTTCTCGAGAAGTATGGAAAAGGAACTCCCAACGACTGGCTCGAGCGATACGTCCTGTCCCGTCTCAACTGGGTCGGCATTCTCGTCATGTTGCTCGCGGACGTTTATCTCTTCGGCTTCTTCGTCGGACCGCTGGTCTGGGGCATCCAAATGATATGGATCCCGTTCTGGGCAGCGGGAATCGTCAACGGCATCGGCCACGCAATCGGCTACAGGAACTTCAACGTCAAGGATGCCAGCCGTAACATCTCGCCAATCGCCATCTGGCTCGGCGGCGAAGAGCTGCACAACAACCACCACCACGATCCACATTCCGCCAAGTTCAAGGCGAAGTGGTATGAGGTCGATATAGGGTGGGTATACCTGCGGCTACTCTCGTTCTTCGGTTTAGCGAAGATCGAATACGCCGGGTCGTAACTCTCGTGGCGACTGTAACCTGCGCGCGATGCGGACAGACGCGCGAAGGATTTGAAAAGGCTCCATTCCCGGGCGCGATTGGAGCCCGCATCGTTGCCGAGATATGCCGTCAGTGCTGGGCTGACTGGGGCAAGCAGCAGACGATGCTGATCAACCATTACGGCCTCGACGTAATGGATCCGCAGGCCCGCACCTTTCTGACGCGAAACATGTCGGCGTTCCTCTTCAAGACAGGGGAGGGCGCGGATATCGACACGAGCAAACAGGGAACGATCTCCCACTGAAGCATGTTGAGACGTAACGCTTTAGCTCTGGGCGCCGTCCTGGCCGCCGGATGCGTGCCGGCAGCAACAGCAACCCGCGGTGGCTCAGGTTTGCCGGCGGGACAACAGGGCGGAATCAGTCAGCCGGCGCCCTCGGCAGCAGCAGCCGCGTGGGCGGATTCAGTCCTATCCACGCTCACGCTCAGGGAGAAGGCCGCTCAACTCGTCTGGCCAAGTGTATTTGGCGACTATACTTCGGCGAGCTCGCCACAATGGCAGCGCCTGACGTCTTATGTCAGCGGTGAGAAGGTGGGCGGGTTCACGATCTCAGTCGGCTCGCCCATCGAGCTCGCCGCCAAGCTGAACGCCCTCCAGGGAATGAGCCGGGTTCCTCTGCTCTTCGGCGCGGATCTCGAGGCGGGGGCAGGCTTTCGAGCGCGCGGCGGGTATTTCATCCCCAATGCGATCGACCTCGGGGGAGCGGTTGTCTCTCCCCCTGAAATGGCGATTGGCGCCACCGGCGACACAATACTGGCGTTCGAGGAAGGGAAGCTGACGGCGCTGGAGGGGCGTGCGCTGGGTATTCACATCGCTTACGCGCCTGTACTCGACGTCAACAACAATCCCGCCAATCCGGTCATCAACACTCGCTCGTTCGGTGAGGATCCGCATATGGTGGCACGCCTCGGCGCGGCATTCATTCGCGGACTTCAGTCGAACGGAATGGTTGCCACCGGGAAGCACTTTCCGGGACACGGCGACACAGAGGTGAACTCACACCTTGCTCTCCCTGTCGTCGCGGTGAGCCGAAGTAGGCTTGATAGTGTCGAGTTGATACCATTTAAAGCGGCGGTTCAAAGCGGGGTAGGCGCCATAATGACGTTCCATGGAGCGATGCCTGCGCTCGACTCGAGCGGGGTTCCTGGAACTCTCTCGTCAAAGGTTCTGACTGGTCTGTTGCGTAACGAGTTGCAGTTCAAGGGCATAATCATCTCCGACGCCATGGACATGCGCGGAGTGCTCGACAAGTACGGCGCTGTTGACGCGGTTAAGCGCGCTGTCGAGGCCGGCGTCGACGTGCTGATACAACCGATTAACATCTCGCAGGCAATCGATGCGGTTGTGGCAGGAGTGAAGGAAGGGCGATATACCGAAGCGCGGCTTGACCAGTCGGTTCGCCGAATTCTGCTGTTAAAGGCAGGTGTGGGACTCGGCCGATCGAAGCTCGTTGATCTGAATGCACTGCGGTTTGTTGTTGGCGACAGTGCGCATGTCAACATGGCCAACCGCATTGCCGAAAAGTCGATAACCCTTGTGAAAGATTCGCTCGGGGTCGTTCCGCTTGGTGTGCCTGCAACGGCCCGAGTTCTCTCGGTGACGGTGGGAAGAAGGGCCGACTTATCGGCAGGAGTGGCTTTTAACGGCGAGCTGAGATCTCGCTTCGCCGGATTGCGGTCGGAGTTTCTGATAGCCGAGAACGCGACGTCCGACTATGCGCGAGTCGAGCGTGCCGCCGACTCCGCGGATGTGATAATCGTCAGCTCTTATGTCGGCCAGGTTTGGGATGCTGTTTCGGCAGCCGCGCCGCAAACATTTGCGAACTTCATTGGCAGGCTTGTGAAAACCGGGCGGAAGGTGATTGTCGTTTCATTTGGAAACCCGTATCTGCTGCAGCAGATTCCTGTCG
>JBDSVO010000070.1:0-6252 GCA_039927215.1 Gemmatimonadaceae bacterium | reverse complement strand
CCGGTCCACACCGTTTATGGCGGCGCTCAGCTCTTTTCTGCGGACTCGGCCCAGAAACTCGGCTCCGTTGCTCTGCGCGTGATGGACGAATACGCCGACGATGCGCAGGCTCTCGCCGGAGCGGTCGGTATTCTAAATCATCCCGGGCTCGAGACCATCTACCAGCGCGTCCGCGACAAGCTCGAGACCGAGCCTGTAGAAGATTTCCGGATCGACTTCGAGGATGGATACGGCAACCGTCCCGACGAAGAGGAGGACAATCACGCCGCGGCCGTCGCGCGCGAAGTGTCGAAGGGAATGCAGAACGGAACGCTTCCGCCGTTCATCGGAATGCGCATCAAGCCGCTCAATGAGGAGCTAAGGGGCCGAGCTGTTCGGACGCTCGATCTGGTGATGACTTCGCTGGTGGAATCGGGCGGAGTTCCCGAGCGGTGGATACTCACAATTCCGAAAATCACGATCATCCAACAAGTGGAGCATACCGTTGCCGTTCTGCGACAACTCGAGCGACTACTCGGCCTCGGTGACGGGACGCTCAAGTTCGAGGTGATGATCGAGACGCCACAGATAATTCTCGATTCCACCGGACAGTCATTGCTTCCCAGGATTCTCGACGCGTCAGACGGACGCTGCCGGGGCGCGCATTTCGGGACCTACGACTACACGGCGAGCTGCAACATCACCGCCGCGTATCAGCACATGCAGCATCCGGCCTGTGAGTTCGCAAAGCATTTCATGCAGGTGGCATTCGCCGGCACCGACGTCTGGCTCTCCGACGGATCGACAGCTGTTTTGCCGGTTCCGATTTATCGCCCGGAGAAGGGCGGGCCCCCGCTCAGTGTCGACGAGCAGGTCGAGAACTCGGCGAGCGTCCACTCCGCGTGGCGAATGCATTTTGACGATGTGCGGCATTCGCTCGAGGGCGGATTCTATCAGGGGTGGGACCTTCATCCCGCGCAGCTCGTGACGCGCTATTCTGCGCTCTACAGCTTCTTCCTCGAGGGAATCGACGCGGCCGGCGAGCGGCTGAGCAACTTCGTCGGAAAGGGAGCCCAGGCGACGCTGATTGGCGACGTGTTCGACGACGCCGCGACAGGACAGGGGTTGCTCAACTTCTTTCTCCGCGGCATCAACTCCGGCGCGATCACGGAGGAAGAAGCGCTCGACATGACGGGGCTCACCGCTGATGAATTCCGCACGCGCTCGTTCGCGAAGATTCTCCGTGCGCGAGGCGAAGTAGGAGCCGGCGGACCGCCGGGCGGAGACGAAGACTGAGCGCCTCGGCCTGGGAGATCCTCGATCTGGTTGCCCGCTGGATTCACGTGATTGCGGGCATCATGTGGATCGGCAATTCACTGCTCTTCAACTGGCTCGACCGCAGTCTTCAACCGGCTTCCGACCCCGGGCAAACTCGCTCGCCAGTTGGCACGATCTGGCTGCTGCACAGCGGCGGCTTCTATTACGTCGAGAAAACATTGCTGGAGGGCGAGACACTTCCGCCCGCCGTTCACTGGTTCAAATGGCAGGCGTACAGCACGTGGCTGAGCGGCTTCGCGTTGCTGCTCGTGGTCTATTACCTGAGCGATCGCGCAGTACTCGCCGATCCGGGTGTTGCAAACCTCACTCATGCGCAGGCAAGTCTCGTCGGCGTTGGGGCGATACTCGGTGGCTGGGCGCTTTACGAAGTCATGCAACGGCTTGTCGTTCCGCGCGCACCAATGTTCGCAGCGATTGTGTGGATTGTCGGTCTCGTCGCGATCTCGATCGCGCTGACGCAGTTGCTCAGCGGACGCGCCGCGTTTCTTCATGTCGGCGCAATGCTCGGGACGATCATGGCCGGCAATGTCGCGATGACGATAGTGCCGTCGCAGCGCGAGCTCGAGGCATCGGTTCGCGAGGGAAGAGGCGCGGCCGCAAGCGCGGCATTGTCGGCGCGGGCGAAGCGCGTCTCCATCCACAACAACTATTTCACGTTCCCGGTGATAGTGCTGATGGTCAGCAATCACTTTCCATCAGTGTACGGCCACAGCCTCAACTGGCTGTTGCTGCTCGTGTTGTGCGTGGCGGGTGCAGCCGTGCGGCACCTGCTCAACCTGCGGTGGACCTATCCTCGGTGGAAACCTGCGCTGGCCGGTGTGATCGCAGGCAGCATCGGGATTCTGTACGTGCTGATGCACATCACCTTCACGCCGACAGGCAGAGTCGCGGCTGTTTCAACGGGGCCGGTGGCGTTCGCCGACGCGCGTCACGTGATCGATCGCCGCTGCGCGGTGTGTCATTCTTCCAACCCGAGCGATTTGACATTCGGTCCGGCACCCGGGGGAGTCGCGTTCGACACGCCCGAGCAGATCATCGCCCTCGCGGCACGCATTCGGGAGCGGGCGGTGATGACGCGCACCATGCCGCCGGCCAATAAGACCAGAATCACCGATGAAGAACGGTCCGTCCTTCGGCGGTGGGCGGAACAGTCATTTGTCACCAGCCGATAAACCTTAACGGCCTTCCTAAGGCCATTCCGAGCAGAAACCGTTGCTTTTTGATAACTCTAATAGTATTTAATAGATAAGATAATCTTATCTTTCAGTGGCTATTATGGTACTCAAAGACTTGGGCGACATTGAAGAGGCATTGAATCGCGTTGGCGAACTCCTGGCGGCCACAGGACACGAGTACGCAATCGTTGTTCTCGGTGGGGCAGCACTGGATCTGCTCGGAATAGTCAATCGAGAAACTCGGGACGTCGACATTTTGACATTCGCCGAGCCTCGCCCCGGTAGGGAACCATCCCCCGACACAGTTGACGAAGTGCCAAGGCCGATGCCTGAGCCGCTTCAGCGTGCCGCGCGCATTGTAGCGCGCGACCTCGGCCTCGATTTGGATTGGCTGAACACAGAACCGTCGCTTCAGTTGCGAGGCGGACTGCCGCCGGGACTCGCCGCACGCGTACGATGGCAGCTGTACGGAGCACTTTGGGTTGGACTAGTACACCGTAACGACCTCGTGTTCTTCAAGCTGTTCGCGTCGGTAGACTCAGGCGGCCCGAAGAGCGTTCACTATCAGGATCTCATCGCGCTGCGTCCGTCTCCTGGAGAATTACTGGACGCCGCTGCATAAGTTGAAACGCAGGATGCGTCACCGGAGTTCCCTGGAATGCTCAAGCGGGTCGTGGACCATGCGCAAAAAGATCTCGAACCGGGGTAGCCACCAGGAGGCTGCGTCTCAAGACGCGGTAAAGCAGGAAATCCGCGATTTGGCGACCATGCTTCGCGGTTCTGCCCTCGACGTCGCTTGGCGCCAGTGGCGCGCTGTGGGTGCAAGTGCAGCATTGAAAAGTCAAAGCGCTCGGCAACTCCAAAGCCTTATCGATCCTGAGGGGCTGTTGCTGTTCTCGCTCCTCGTCATTGACGACGAGCGGAGACTAGCCGACTTAATAGCCGATTGGATGGTCCTGAACTCCGATCTCCTAAGTGTTCAACGTGTAAAGAATCTCTTGGCCGACTATCCAACGGAGGTGCAGGACAAGCTCGTGTCGCGGCTGGGTTGGGCGGCCAGGTTTGCAGTCGAAAAAGGAAAGGACTTTCGGTGGAGATCCCTGATCGAATTGCCGAGCAGTCGGCAGGTACAGCGGATCTCCCGTACCACTAGCAGATCAAAGGTCCGGGCAATTCGAGCTCAGCTGCCAGAACCTTCCGCGTTGCTTCTTCGTCTTCGACTCGGGCTCGGAGTGGGCGTCAAAGCCGACGTCATTGGATTTCTGCTCGGCACTCGCGACGACTGGATAACCATTCGAGAAATCGCCGAGGCCACCTCCTACTCGGCGGTTGCGGTTCGGCGGGCAGTCGACGACCTCGAGGCGGCACGTCTAATTCAAGCGCGAAAGGCCCAGCCGGCGGGATATCGAGCTGAGCGCAAGCACTGGGCTAACTTCCTACAAGTAATCGGCCCACCAGTATGGCTGTACTGGCATCAACAGTATGTCTTCGTGTCGGCGTTTGTCGGATGGGCGGATTCGGTCGAAAATCGACCCGTAAGTGCATACGCTTTTGGCGCACATGGGCGTGAGCTAATGGAGCGGCATCAGCGAGCATTCACACACCACGTGATCGGCCTCTTGATCAGGTACCCCGTCGTGTCGGACTCGGGAGCCTACGTACGAGAGGCGGTTCACCGGCTCGCCTCATCGATGGCGAAGCGGGCTTAGCCGTCAACGCTCACAAATAGAACATCGGCGGTCATCCAGCGATTGACGATGACGTTCTATCTGGAGAGGCCGCCCACCAAGTCGCCGCCTCCGAGGCGCTCTTCACCGCAAGAGACGCGGTACCGGCGCCTCGGCGGGCGACTTGCGTGATTCTTGCCGCGAGATTGCTTCGAAATGTTCAAGCCCGCGACGTTCAGCTCCCGTGCCGCCCCGTTGCTTGCGGGGATTTGTATCCTCACCGCCTGCGGCTCCGCTGCGCATCTGCCCGTAACAGCGGGGATGGGGCCAACTCCTGCCCTGCCCTCGCCAAGGATGTCGATCATTCCGACGATCAATGTCGTCAAGGCAAAGGGATGGGCGCCAAACGCAGCGCCCGTAGCCGCGGACGGAATGCGCGTCGCTGCGTTTGCGCGCGGGCTCGATCATCCGCGCTGGCTCTATGTGCTCCCGAACGGCGACGTACTGGTGGCGGAGACGAACGCGCCGAAAAGGCCCAAAGACGGGCAAGGCATCAAGGGGATTTTCTTTCGTTTTTTTTCGAAGAAAGCCGGCGGCGCGGTGCCCACCGCTAACCGGATCACGCTCCTGCGCGACGGAGATGGCGATGGCGTGGCCGAGATCCGCACGGTTTTCCTCTCGAATCTCAATTCGCCGTTTGGAATGGCGCTCGTCGGCAATTCTTTCTACGTCGCCAACACCGACGCCGTCGTGCGCGTTCCTTATTCGTCAGGCGAGACGCACATATCCGCTTCGCCAGCAAAGGTTGCCGATCTCCCCGGTGGCCCAATCAATCACCACTGGACGAAGAGTCTCATCGCGAATCCGTCCGGCACAAGGCTCTACGTTGGCGTCGGCTCCAACAGCAACATCGTCGAAAACGGGTTTCTGGCGGAGCACGAGCGCGCCGCTGTGTTGGAGATCGATCCGGCAACGGGTGGGCATCGGGTGTTCGCGTCAGGTCTGCGAAATCCAGTAGGTCTGGCGTGGGAGCCCGAGACGGGTGCGCTCTGGGTCGCGGTCAACGAGCGTGACGAGCTTGGGAGTGATCTCGTTCCGGACTACATGACGTCGGTGCGCGACGGCGGATTCTACGGGTGGCCGTACAGCTATTACGGCAAGCACGTCGACACTCGAGTTGAAGTTCAGCGCCCCGATCTGGTCGAGAAGGCGATTGTGCCGGACTATGCGCTGGGTCCGCATACGGCGTCGTTGGGACTTGCCTGGTCCGGCGGCGCATTCGCTCTGCCTTCGCAATTCGGTCGCGGAATGTTCGTGGGCCAGCATGGCTCGTGGAATCGAAAGCCGCGCAGCGGTTACAAGGTGATCTTCGTTCCTTTCAGCGGTGGTCGCCCGTCGGGTGGGCCGATTGACGTGCTCACCGGGTTTGCGATGGAGAACGGAGATGCCATGGGACGGCCTGTCGGCGTTGCCATTGATAAACGGGGTGCGCTGCTCGTTGCTGACGACGTTGGGAACGTTGTATGGCGAGTCACCAGTAGTCGGTGAGCGGCTGTCAACTGCCTCGGTAGGTGGTGTACCCAAACGGGCTGAGCAGTAACGGAACGTGATAGTTGCCCGACCCCGCAATGATGCGAAAGTTGACGACAATCTCGGGGTAGAACGTCTCGCGCCCCGTCGCTTCGAAGTACTCTCCAACGGAAAAAATCAGACGGTACACTCCCTCCTGCAACGGCGTTCCCGCAGGTACCAACTCCCGCACTCGTCCGTCGTCATCCGTAATCCCTGAGCCGACGACAGCTCCGTCGTACTGCAGCTTCACGCGAATTCCCTCGGCCGGTTTGCCGAGCGATGTGTCGAGCACGTGTGTGGTGATGCCGCTCATTTGTCTTCCTCCAGAAGCTTCTCCAACCGGATTCGCGTGATGCTCCGCTGCTCTTCGGCTGCCACTCGAATCTCGACCGCCGCAGCGTTGCGCAAGCGCTTGCGCGCGAGCGCCAGCATCTCTTCAGGCGTCTTTCCGGTGGCGCATACTATATAGATGTAGCCGAAGCGCCGCTCGTATTCCTTGTTAACCGCAGCCAAAGCTTCGC
>JBDSVO010000069.1:0-3500 GCA_039927215.1 Gemmatimonadaceae bacterium | reverse complement strand
CCAAGCTCGGTGTCGAGCGCGTAGATCTTGAAGAAGTACCGGTGCCTGCCGATCGGCGGGCACGGGCCGCCGTACTGCCGCTTGTCCCAGTCGTTTCTTCCCTGCGGGGCGTTTCCGGGAAGTCCTTTCTTTGATGCGTCCTCCTGCAGTTCCGTCGTATTCCCAGGAACGTTGTAGGCAACCCAGTGCACGTAAACGCGCTGAGGCTTCTCGGGATCGGGAGCGTCGGGGTCGTCTACAATCAGGGCGAAGGTTTTCGTTTCAGACGGCGCACCGGTCCAGGAGAGTGGAGGCGATGTGTCGTTTCCCTCGCAGGTGAAGCGGGACGGAATCTTCCCGCCTTGCTCGAAGGCGCTCGATGTTACTGAGAGTGGCATTTTGTTCGTCCGGGTTGAGAGCAGCAGTGTGGATCAGCAAGCGCGGTGCCCAACGAACCGTTACCCGTTGCCCGTTTAACTGTGCCGATCACGTAGTTGCGCATGCGCAACCACTATCGTGATGTTGTCGCTCCCGCCGCGGGAGAGCGCCAGATCGAGCAGCTCCTTCGCGGCCTGCTCCGATGATTTCACGCTGCGGAGGGCCGCTCCGATTTCCTCGTCGGTCACATGCTTCGTCAGACCGTCGCTGCAAAGCATCACCAGCGACGCCCGGTCGGTCATGTCCAAGCGGGTCACTTCCGGGAGCGCCTCGTCACCGCCCACTGCACTCGAAAGCACGTTCTTGAACGGAGAGCGGTCCAGTCGCTCGCGCGGGAGCACGCCCCTGTCGACGAGGTCCTGACCGATCGTCTGATCCCGAGTGACCTGACTGAGCTTCCCATTCAGCGACAAGTACGCACGACTGTCTCCCACCTGCACGATATACATCCACGGCCAGACGGTAATGCTGACGGTCAACGTGGTCGCCATCTGCTTTTGGCCCGTCCGGTGGGCAGCCTCGGCGCGGACCCGCTCGTGCGCCTCGAGGATTGCGGCATTGAGCGCGGCCAGAAACTGATCGTCTGACGCGGCGCCCGCGGCGTGGTAGCACCGCAGAGTCGATGACACGTAGCGCGTAATTGTTTCCGTCGCGAGGCGTGCCGCGTCGCTTCCGGATGCTGCTCCGCCAACGCCATCGGCAACGACCAGGACGGTTGCGAGCCGAGTGCCTCTGAGGGGAAGTGCTTCCGGATGCGGCATACTGGTGCCGTGAATCACCACCTGTGGGTGCACGGTGCAGATGAGAAAATGATCCTGGTTCTCGGTCCGCACCTTTCCGGGGTGCGTTATTCCGAAGAGGTCGAGCTCCTCGTCGGCCGGCCTCGGCGGCTTGCCTTCGACTTCCTGTGACCGTGCTTCCTGTCGTGCCATCGAGGGCCTCTTGAACCTTTGCGTTCTGCTAGCATGTGGAACCCGGCGCCGTGCGGCAAGGGCCGCGCAGTGGACGGCTCCGCATTTGCTAGTAACGCTTGACGTTATTAACGCATGGCGTTATTATCGCAAGTGATAAAGAGCTTCTCAGACAAGCGGACCGAAAAACTATTCGAGCGAGAGCCCGTGAGATCGCTTCCAGCGACTCTGTGGCGCCTGATGCTGCGAAAACTTGTAGTCGTCGACGCAGCAGATCATTTGGACGACCTTCGAATCCCGCCGGGCAACCGGCTGGAGAAGCTGAAAGGCGAGAGAGCGGGGCAGTACAGCATTCGCATCAACGAGCAGTGGCGTGTCTGCTTCCGCTGGGAAGGTGGAGACGCCCATGACGTCCAAATAGTCGACTACCACTGAGGAATCAGCATGCAGAGCCGAAAGTTGCGCCCGATTCACCCAGGCGAGGTATTGCGCCTCGATTTTCTCGAGGCGCTCGGAATCTCGCAGTATCGACTCTCCCGAGACATAAGCGTTCCGCCGAGGCGGATCAATGAAATCGTGCACGGGACGCGGCGGGTAACTGCGGATACTGCACTTCGTCTGGCGCGCTACTTCGGGACATCAGAGCGGTTCTGGTTGAACCTGCAGGCACGGTTCGATCTGGAGGAGCAAAGGGATCAGCTCGGCGATCGGCTCAAGAAAGAAGTGAGAGTCCTCGCGGCCGCGAGCTGAGCCGGGACGTTAACCTCAGATACACGATCACTACTACGTAAGTCGACGAAAGCGACTACGTAGTGCAGCGCATGCGGGCGCTGCGCCGGGCGGGCGATCTTGCGGGCGAATCTCGCGGTACTCCTTTCGCTCCCGCTCTCATGAAAAAAGCCAGCACACTCAGCTATCAGCTTCGCCTCTTCGGCGCGCAGCGCGCCGGGGTGAAACGCTACGCGCGAGACGGCCCATCGAAGCCGTCGTTTCCGATCTACGTCCAGCTGCAGACGCTCAACGCCTGCCAAGCTACCTGCGTGATGTGCCCGTATTCGACTTACTCGAAAGTGTTCGAGCGCGGCCGCATGGACGACGGCCTGTTCCAGAAGATCATTACCGAGCTCGCGGAGCATCCGGAGATGCACACGTTCGTGCCGATGCTTCAGAACGAGCCGCTGCTCGACAAGAAGCTTTTCGATCGACTTCGCCTCTTTCGAGAGATCGCGGGCGACCGGGTTGAGCTCGAGCTGGTCACGAATGGTGCTCTATTGACCGACGCGGTTGTCGCGAACATCCGGGCGGTGAAGCTCAACGTGCTCGATATCTCGCTCGACGCATTGACAAAGGAGACATACGAGAAGATCAGAGTCGGGCTGAACTTTGAGCAGGTCATGGCCGGAGTTGAGCGCGTGATTGCCGCTGATCTGCCGGACACGAAGATCTACGTCCGGCTCGTGCGTCAGCGCGACAATGTCCACGAGATTCGCGCGTTCACCAAGCGGTGGCGTGCGCGCGGAGTTGGCGTGTTCATCTATTCTGCGCACGACCGTGCCGGTTCCGTCGATCATTTTAACGATCGGATCAGGATCCCGCGTGAAGTTCAGCCGCTTCTGCACAAGCTCGAGCGCCGCGCATCGAAGCTGTGGTTCGGGCATTGTCCGATTCCGTTTTCGGTCGCCAGTATTCTGCACAACGGTGATGTGCTGATGTGCGTTCACGACTGGGGCCGGAAGGAGATCGTCGGAAACCTGCGGGACAACACGCTCGCCGAAGTCTGGAATGGCGACCGGATGCGCGAAGTGAGGTCACTCGTGAGCCAGCGCCGGTACGAGGAGATTCCTGCCTGCAGGAACTGCGGGCTTGTAAAGGAGGGCTGGTTCTAGCGCGGCAGCGGCCGACGACTGCATAATCCGGGTCCAATCAGATTGGAGACTGTGATGATTCTCGTCGTCGGCTCAACGGGTCACCTCGGATCGGAGATCGTTCGGCTGCTTCGCGAGCGCGGTGAACCGGTTCGCGGTCTGGTCCGGTCGACCTCGGCGCCTGAAAATGTCGCCAGCCTGCGCGACATGGGTGCAGAAACCACCGTGGGCAATCTCCGCGACCGTGGCTCGCTCGATGAGGCCGTGCGTGGAATGCGCACGGTGATCTCGACTGTGTCCATCATCC
>JBDSVO010000068.1:0-3791 GCA_039927215.1 Gemmatimonadaceae bacterium | reverse complement strand
GATCGGAAGACTGCTCCTTCGACTCGTACGCTGGGTCGGTGACTGAAAAGACCACCAATTTCCCATCGGGACTGAGAGCCGGAGAGCCGACGCGTTTCATGAGCCACATCGTCTCGTGCGTTAGCGGTTGCTTGCCAGCAGTCTGGGCACCGAGCGGTATCGCTGCGACCGCAAAGACCAGAATCCACGATTTACGTTTCACTGAAATCACCCGTTCTCCCTTGTTTGTGCAAGTTTGTGGTGCCAGTGCTCGACAGGTCAATCAACGGCGACATCAACGGATGCTCCGTACCGCGCATCGACGATCTCCACACGTGTGACGCCAGCTCCGCGTTCCACTTGATAGTACGGAAGCCGGGCCCAGTTAAGGAAGCGACGTCCCTTTTCGCTGCGGGCGGCCGCAACAGCCGCAGGGTCACCTGTGTGCTTCTCGATCGGGACTTCATCGAATATGAGGCGGCGGGTCACACTGGGAGCGAGTGACACCGCGCCCCTCCAATAGCGCGCTCCGTCGTCGGCGTAAACTGTCCACCGAACAGGGTTGGCCGGAGACGCCGACACCATCAGCGTATGACTCAGCCAGCCGCTACCCGCAAGATCGCTCCGAACGACTCCTTCGGCGATGTGCTGAAGTCCGAGCATACTTACCACGTATGCTCCGCCAACTCCGAGCGCCACACGCGCGGGGCGCCATGCGTCTTGACGGCTCGCGCGCTCACGTCGCCGTGATAGCCACACACCAAGCCCGAGGACGAGAAGCAGCCACGGATCGACAATGAACAGAGAATCGCCGTAGAACCATTTCCCGTCGAACGGCATCAGCCACCGCATGCCGTAAGAGTTCATCCAGTCCAGCGTCGGATGTGTCATGATCGAAACCGCTGAGAGCAGCAGCAACTCGCGCGGAACGACGGGCGCACGCTCCACCGGCCGCGACCCGCGACCGTATCGGTCCCACGCGATCATGATGCCGGTCAACACGAACGGAAGCACAACGAGCGCGAGAAGGCCGTGCGTCCAGCCGCGCCGAAACTCGGTCGCGCGCCCGAAAGGAATTGAAAGCACGTCGATATCGGGGAAATTCGCGCCGATCATCAGAGTTGCGGTGCCGAGTCCGGTCCGTCGCTTGAGGCCTGTCTGCGCGAGCGCGGCGCCTACGAGGGTGTGGCAGATATTGTCCACGGATTGGCGTTCGCTGTTAGTTCAGTTAGTGAGCATTGGGCAGTGAGTGTCCCAATCTGCAGTTGGTCCGCAGCTCGAAGTGCAGTTAGTCGGAACTCCGCAATCTCTACTTGGTGACTCGGGCCGGCCAGACATCCTGATTCAAGCCGTGACAACTCCTGTCGAGCAGCTCACCGACGCGCTGGGCGACCGGTCTCGCATCGAGCGCCGCCCGGTCAGGGAGGGAGGGAAGGCCGCCCGCAGCGGGGACGCGCCACCACGCGCCCCGCCACGAGGGTACTACCGGGCCAGCACACCTTCATCATAGGTACGGGGCGCGGGTGTGCCAGCCACTGAGCGGTGAACGAGAGGTCCCGGACGGTGAATGAGCGCAAGAATGCCTATTTCACGACCTCGACTGCGCCCTTCACCGGGTGCCATTCCTTGTCGTTCGACGCAAAGCCGTGAAGCTCCTTGTTGTCGAGATTCATTGCTACCGTGAGCGTGTAGCCGTGGTTCGACAGGTACGACACGAGATGCGTGTTCGGGGCGATCTGGAACGAGGCGTACTTTGTTTCGGGTCCCTTTTCGCCGGCCGCGGCAGGCTGCGGAGCACCGTTCGCTTCTCGGAACACCACAGTGCCATCGGGATTGAAAACGTGCTCGTATGTCTTCCCCGCAGTCGGGCCGTCGTTGAATGTCCACCTGAAGGTTCGTCCCGCGAGCGGATTCGGTTCGGCCATGGCGTGCTCCGTTTTGAAAAACGTGATTGGGAGCGACGACTGGTGCAACATCCGTGCACCGCGGGACGGTTACCGGCTGGGAGTACCGGCCCTTATTCGCTCGATCTGCCGCAGGTGCACGAGATCGTGCGCGGCGTAAAGCTTCATCATGTGTCCGAGAGACTCCTCGCCACGCTCCGAGTGCACGCCGACGCGCGCGCGATCCACGTCATCGGTACGCCCGAACAGTCGTAGGTTCGCGCGCCGAAGAGCCGTAAACTCCGCCAATGCTTCGTCGATGTTCGATTCCGAGTAGTGCAGTCGTTCGGCCCACAGATCCTGGTCGTAGCCAATGAGTGGCGGGCGATCCTGCGCGAGCACCATGCGGAAGCGTATGCTTCCGTTCAGCTCGGAGTCGGCGAGATGCTGCACAACGTCACGAATCGACCACTTACCCGGCGCTTCGGGAACGCCGACTCGATCGCGCGGAACATCCTTTACCACCACCGAAAGTTTCTGCGGCGTTTCCCGCATGACCTCAAGCGGGTCGCGATCATTCAGCAGCTTGAGCAGCGACGCAGTGTACGCTGCAGCGTCGGCAACGCCAGTCGCTGCTGGATTTGAAAATTCGGACATTCGACAATTCTCCTCAGTCCAGCCTCGATAGTACAGCTAGACGACTTTGGCTTTCGCCTCTTCTTCCCGCGCTTTGCGCTGACCTTCGTCTACATCCACGAAATTCAGTAGCAACGCTCCAACAATAAAGAACACAATGACAGCGAGAATCGCCGGCCGCATTGTTCCAGTCCGTTCGACGATAAAGCCGAAGAGAAATGACCCAAGTATTCCGGCAAAACGGCTGAAGACGCTGAAGAAGCCAAAGAACTCACCCGACTTGTAAGCCGGAATGATGCTCGCAAAGAGTGATCGACTCAGGGCCTGCGTCCCACCCTGAACAGTCCCGACAAGCAGCGCGAGTATGTAGAAATGCGTCGCTGTCTTCATGAAGTAGCCGAAGATGCTGATGATCGCGTAAACGACCAATCCAATGAAAATCGACGGCTTGGTGCCGATGCGTGTGGCCAGCATCCCGAAAGCAAACGTGAACGGGATACCTACGAACTGGACGACCAGTATCGCGGCAATGAGTGAGCTCTGCGGGATGCCGAGCTCCGTTCCGTACGGCGCTGCCATGCGGGTGATAGTCCCGATTCCGTCGCTGTAGATGAGATACGCAATCAGCATCAGGAAGGCCTGCTTGTAACCGCGCAGCGACTGGAAAGTCTCGGCGAGACGCTGGAATGCAACCTTGACTGGATTCTGCCCGCGCCGCTCGTCTTCCTCGAGCTTGACGGGGGGCTCCCTGACAACGCGCAGAATCGGAATTGAAAACAGGAGCCACCAGATCGCGACTGATAAAAAAGCAAGCCGGACCGGTAGAGTGCCGGCCGGTGATAGATCCTTCACAACAGGTAAGCCGAAAAACGCCGGATTGCTGATCCAGGCGAGGTTCAGCGCGAGGAGGATTCCACCGCCGACGTAGCCAATGGCGTAGGCCGCGGTGGAGACCCGGTCCATCTCACCTTCTCTTGCTACGTGCGGAAGAAGTGCCTCATAAAACACGTAGCTCCCCTGCATCCCGATGTTCGCGAAAATGAACAGAACCGACGCGAGCAGGAGTTGACCGGCTTGAATGAGATACATCAGCCCACACGCGGCGACACCAACGCCCATGAAAGTGCCGAGCAGTCTCTTCTTTACTGCCGAATAATCGGAAATGGTGCCGAGTATCGGAGAAAGAATCGTGCTGATGGCGAGGCTTACGCCGTTCGCGTTTGACCAGAAGGCGAGTCCTTCCGCCTGGGGCCGACCAGCACCGGCAACAGCAACGAAGAAAATCGGAAATAC
>JBDSVO010000067.1:0-8739 GCA_039927215.1 Gemmatimonadaceae bacterium | reverse complement strand
GCATTTGTCTCGCTCGGCGTTCTGATTGCAACCGCTTCCCAGCATGTCGCGACTACCGGCAGCGCTTCCGCCGCCGAGACTCAGCAGGCCGCGCAGCCGGTTGTGGCGCTGCCGAATAAGGCAGGCTCGTTCAAGTTCGCGGTGCTGGGCGACTTCGGCACCGGCGAGCCCGTCCAGTATCAGCTCGCCACGCAAATGGTGAAGCTCCACGGACAATTCAAATACGACTTTGTGGCGATGGTCGGCGACAACCTTTACGGATCAGAGCGCCCGCAGGATTTCGCGAAGAAATTCGAGATCCCGTACCGGCCATTGCTCGATGCGGGAGTGAAGTTCTACGGCGCGCTGGGGAATCATGACGCGCGCGAGGAACGGTTTTATAAGCTGTTCAACATGGACGGGAAGTTGTACTACAGTGCCAAGCCGAAAGCGAACGTGCGGTTCTTCTTTCTGGAGAGCACGTATCCGGTGCCGGAGCAGATCCAGTGGGTGGAGAACGAGCTCAAGAATTCGGACAGCGATTGGAAGATCGCGGTGTTCCATCACCCGCTCTACTCGTCGGGCGAGCGGCACGGCTCCGATTTGCGTCTCCGGGAAGTTCTCGAGCCTCTTTTCCTCAAATACAACGTGAGTGTGGTTCTCAACGGGCATGACCACTTCTACGAGCGCATCAAGCCTCAGAAGGGCATTCAGTATTTCGTCGTTGGTTCCGGCGGCAAGCTGCGGGCTGGCAACATCGACCGAAGCTCCGGTCTCACGGCAACGGGGTTCGATACCGACCTCGCCTTCATGGCTGCCGAGATCGACGGGGACCAGATGTACTTCAACGCCATTTCACGCTCGGGGCAGATCGTCGACTCCGGTGTTCTGACGCGTCGAAAATGACGCCCTGACCCGTAGCCGCTCAAGGCAGATCAGGCTTTATCCCCCGGGGCCCGATACCTGATTGTCGACGCCTTCTGCAACGCCGCCAGCGTGTCCTCGACGCTCATGAGGACAGTGGTCTGCGCGGAGCGCAGCGCGCCACCGGCGCCGATTGCAAGCGCCGTCGCCGCCATCGAGACGTTGTCAGGCGCTTCCCAAAGGTTATATCCGTCGTGCTCGCCGAACGCGTACCAGAAGCCGTGCAGCTTTCCGCCAACGCTCTCGATGTACTGCTTTGCCGCCGCGCGACGATCCTCGGGGTTCTTGATGAGCTTCGCCCATGTTTCTGGCGTGTAACTAAACCGGGTCAGGTACATCGGCATAAGTCTTTCTCCTCTGGTTAAGTCTCTCTCAGCGCCTCAGCGTACGCCGGATTGAGAACAAGCTCCCCATCCACAATCACTTCGCGGTCCCATGGCAGGACAATCATGCTGCCGGTCGCAAGAGCATGGAAGTCCGGCTCGTACAACCCCGTCTTGAACTCGACAGCGGTGCGCACCTCGCTCGCGCCGGCGTTGACGATCGAAGCCACGGCCAGGCGCATCGTAGCGCCCGAGTCACAGGTCTCGTCCACGATCAACACTCGACGGTCGAGGACCTCGGCCGGGGCGGCACCGAATATCGCCGGGGTGTCCCGCTCGGTGTCGGCCCTGAATCGCCTGCTCACCATGATGGAATGGAACTCGCATCCAAGCATCGCTGCGATCACCGCGCCCGGAATGACTCCGGCGTTTGCGACCCCAACCACCACTTCGGGGTCATAGGCGCGCGAGACTTTCAGGGCCAGTGCACGGGAGAGTTCACCGAACAACGGCCATTCGACATGCAGCACTCCCTGAGAGGGATCGACGGCCTTTTTTCGCGGTGACATGAGGGTAAGTCAAGGTAGCCCCACCACATACTCGATGGTAGATTCGGAGCGATGTCTTTCTGGAGTCGGCTCGGCGGCGGGAAGTCAAAGAGCGAGCAAAAGCGCCTCGACTACCTGAGCGAGGGGCTGGCGCTCGAGCGTCAGGGCGACTACGAGGCCGCGCTGACGTCGTATCAGCTCGCGCTCCGCGACCAGCCGACCAACCATCGCGTGCTCCAGAATATGGCAATTGCCTACTCTCGCACGGGGCGGCAGACCGAGGCGATCCGCTGCTACCGGCGCGCGCTGGACATTCAGCCAAAACTGGCCGGCGCCCATTATGGCCTCGCATTCCTCCTCCTCCGGCGCGGCGAGATCGATGACGCCGTGTTCCACCTGGAGGCTTTCCTCATGGATCCTCCGCCGCCAAGCGCCGAGGCGGAGCGGTGGGTCCGGCATGCAAGAGACACTCTGGAGCGGCTTCGCACTACTCCCGCCGCCGCCGGTGAAGGCGGCCCCCTGGCGAGTGGCGAATATCCAGAGGCCTCCGAGTAGATGGGTGATGTTCTCGCGATCGTCAGCCAGAAAGGCGGAGTAGGAAAGACAACTACGGCGGTGAACCTCGCCGCGGCTTTCGCGAGGAGCGGGCTCAAGACACTCGTTGTGGATGTCGACCCGCAGGGCTCGGTGCGGTACGGCGTTGGCCTCCGTCGCGATCAGCAGAACGCCGGCTTCGCCGACTATCTCAATGGACAGAAGTCGCTGCGTGAAGTGATCCTGCCAACCGCTTTGCCGTGGCTGCGCGTTATTCTCGCGGGGTCCGTCACTGATGAAGCAGACCAGACCACGTACCAGCAGCTCATCGCCGAGACTTCGATTCTGCCTGACTTGTTCGAGACAGCGCGCGCGCGATGTCACATCGTCGTCGTCGATTCGCCACCAGGGCTGGGTCCTATTACCCGAGCTGTCCTGGCCGCGAGCCAGCATGTGATCGTCCCGCTCCAGTGCGAGCCGCTTGCGCTGCAGACGACGCCGCAAATTCTGCGGGGTATTCAGGATGTGATTTCCACGAATGAGCAGCTCACTTTGGACGGCATCCTGATGACCATGTTCGAAGAGGGGAATCCCGCGAGCGCGCGGGTGGTGGACTACGTACGGCGTCACCTCCCGGCGAACATCGTGTTCGATACAGTGATTCCGAGGACTGTCGCGACGGCCGACGCATTCGCCGCCGGTCAGCCGGTAGTGCTGCGCTCGCCCGCTGACGCGGCATCGCAGGCCTACGTGCACCTCGCGAACCAGCTCATCGAACGATTTATATGAGCGTCGGTCGGAATGCGATCGCGATAGCGCTCGGGACGATTGCAGGGCTCGCCGCCTTTGCGTCATGCACGGATATCCCGACATCGGAGTCCGCCGTGCTGTCGCTGACATTCGATTCCCTTCCCACGCCCGCCGTGGTGCTCGGCGATACGCTCCGCGATACGACCGGGCGTGCGGTGCCGGTCTCTGCCACCGTGTACAACTTCCATGGCAATGTCGTATCGAACCCGCCGCTTCGTTTCCAGGCGCTCGATCGCGGCATTCGCGTCGACAGCGTAGCGGGCTTTGTAGTGGGCGACAGCATTCGCGACACGCCTGCACGAATTGCGATTACAGTAGCCGGGCTGCAGGCGACAAAGCTCGTTGAGGTTACGCTCCGGCCCGACACGGTCATTGCGGTGAGAGAGCGCGACAGCCTATTGTATTCCCTTGTAGACACGACAAAAAACCTCTCGCCCGCCCTGGCGGTACGGGTTCGCCATTCGCTGACGAGTCCCGACAGCGCGGTGAAGTCCTACATCGTTAGCTTCGCGGTTGCATCGCCGGCTGACCCTCTGCTTACCTTGCTCGTGAACGATGCAGGCAAGGAGTCGCGGGTTGATACTACCGACACGAGTGGCGAAGCATCGCGCAAAATTAAGCTCACTCCCGCCCGGCTCACCGCTCTGACCGACTCGATCATCGTGCTTGCAACAGTCAAGTATCGCGGCGCAAATGTGCGCGGGAGCCCTGCCCGGATAGTGCTGAAGGTCAAACCCGGAGCGCCATGACAACGCTTGCCCAAGGGGAGGTCGCGTGAGCGTCAACGGCGGAGCGCCTCCCAAGCCTGGAACGCTCAACCACCTTTTCTTTGATGCGGTGGAGCGTCATGACAAGCCCGATGCCTTGCAGTTCAAATCGGGTGACGCGTGGAAGCCGATTTCTCACCGCGAGGTACTCGAGCGCGTGCGGCGTGTTGCTCGCGGTCTCAGACTCGCGGGGGTTGAGCGTGGCGACCGTGTGGCAATTCTCTCGGAGAATCGGCCGGAGTGGGCGATAGCGGATTACGCCTGTCTCACTGCCGGGCTCACCGACGTTCCTCTGTACCCGACTCTGCCGGCTGACCAGATCGCGTACATCCTTCGTGATTCGGGAGCGGTCGCGATCTTTGTCTCGAATGCGGAGCAGGCGGCAAAGATCGATTCGATCCGAGCGGAGAATCCGACGCTTCGGATGGTCATCATATTCGAGCCGGCGGCAGCCGAGGGCGAGATGACGATGAGCGCTCTGGAAAAATCCGGAGCCGAGAGTGAGACGGCCGAGACGATCGCGGCATACCGGCGCGAGGCTGACGAGGTCGAGGCAGATGATCTTGCGACTCTGATCTACACCTCGGGGACGACCGGACCTCCAAAGGGAGTGATGCTCACGCACGACAACATTCACTCAAACGTTGCGGGAACCCGCGAGAAGATTCCGTTAACCGGACACGATGTGTCGCTGAGCTTTCTTCCGCTGTCTCACATTTTCCAGCGGACGGGTGACTACATGATGTTCCACACGGGAACATCAATCGCCTACGCCGAGAATATCGATCGCGTCCCCGTCAATATGCAGGAAGTCCGGCCAACGATTGTGCTCTCGGTGCCGAGGCTCTACGAGAAGATGTACGCTCGCGTGCTGCAGAACGCGGTGTCGAGTGGCGCTCTCAAGAAGAGGATTTTCTTCTGGGCGCGGCGCGTCGCGGATCGGTGGGCGGACGTCAGACTCACGGGAGGAAAGCCGGGATGGGGCCTGTCGAAGCAGTACGCGCTGGCGCAAAAGCTTGTGTTCTCGAAAATCAATGAGCGTACAGGTGGGCGGATGCGCTACTTCGTCTCGGGCGGCGCTCCTCTAGCGCCGGAGATCAACAAGTTCTTCTACTCGGTTGGACTGACGATACTCGAGGGGTATGGGCTCACCGAGACATCCCCGGTAATCACGGTCAATACTCCAAACGCATTTCGAATAGGGACTGTGGGGCCGCCGATTGCCGGAGCAGAAGTCGAGATTGCCGCCGATGGTGAGATACTTACTCGCGGTCCCGGATTGATGAAAGGCTACTACAACAATCCGATTGCGACAGCGGAAGCGATCGACTCGAGCGGATGGTTCCACACCGGAGACATCGGCGAGCTTCGGGACGGATTTCTGGCCATCACCGACCGAAAGAAGGACATTATCGTCACAGCCGGTGGGAAGAACATCGCGCCGCAGCCGATCGAGAATCTCGTGAAAACGAACAAGTTCGTAACACAGGCGGTAATGATCGGCGACAAGAGGAAATTTCCGTCGATTCTGGTCGTTCCAAATTTCGAGCAGCTGGAGGAATGGGCGAGAAAGCGCAACTTACTGTGGACCGACCGCGCCCAGCTGATCGCTACACCGGCGGTACAGACCAAGATGGAAGAGGAAGTGATGTCACAGCTGAAAGCTCTGGCCCACTTCGAGACGCCCAAGAAGGTTGCGCTACTCGAGCATGATTTCTCGCTCGAGCGTGGAGAGCTGACACCGACCCAGAAGGTGAAGCGACGGGTTGTCGACCAGCACTACAAGCAGTTGATCGACAAGCTTTACGCCGAGGACAACCGCCCGGCGGCGTGATCGAAACTATCGGCGCAGCGAGATGAGCTCTCCAACAAACTCCGCAACGACCTGATTGTTGTCGCGCGCCAGCTCGCGAAAGTGTTCGGTAAGCTGACCTCCCCCTTGTACGATCAACCGCCCGCGAGGTCGCAGCATTCGTGCGGCCTCGGTGAGCATGCCCGTCGTGGCGTGTGCGGCGTCGAGAGCGATTCCATCGAGAGATTGTCCGGCCAGTGGTACCGGCAATCGAGCGCGAACTTCGGCGACGGTATCGGATTCGCGCGACGGTGAGGGCGAATTGAGCGCGATGATCCGCGCACCGGTCAGTTCAGTCACGTTCTCTGCTTCGCGGGCCAATCGGCCAGCGAGCAGCGCAAGCATCCCGGGCCGCGCCAGGCCGAGCAACGCCGCGATGAGAGTTGCGTCAGACTCGGCACCGGTGCCGGGCGAACTGTGCGATGGGACGTCCGCCTCTTGAAAAACGGCGACGCCGTCTCGAACGAAATATTCGGCGCCGCACACGGGACACCCGAGTTTGCCTTCGACCACAACTCTGCCATCGAGCTTGTAGAAGGCAGCTACCAGCCAGCTGTCTTCGTGCACGTTCGGGCATCGAAGCAAGTCAATGAATTCGATGTGCATCGCGCCCGGGCCGTTACCCGCTCAGGCGCGGGAAATACGGAGCTCTTCTACATCCACCGACTCCGGCTGAGTCAACGCGAACATCACCGCACGGGCGACGTCGCCGGGGCTGAGCATTTCACTCCGCGACGGGAACTCCGACTCGGCGCTCTCCGTGTCCAGGTGGTCCCATAGGGCGGTGTCGACGGAGCTGGGTGATATCAGCGACGCGCGCACGCCCGTTCCGCGAAGGTCTGTACGTAACACGTAGTGCATCGCTCGAATTCCGAATTTGCCCGCCGAGTACGCGGCGTTCCCGGGATAGATCGTCCTGTCGCCCATCGAGCCAATCGTTATGACGTGGCCGCTGCCACGCTTGCGCATTTCCGCGAGAAACTCATGCATCACGAGAAACGGCCCGATCAGGTTTGTCGTAATTGAGCCGATAAAATCCTCAGGCTTCATTTCGTCGATTGGAGCAACACGGAAGAGTCCCGCGTTATTGACGATGATGTCGGGCGCGCCGCCAAACTCCCTTCGAACACGCGCTCCCGCCGCGGCAACTGATTTCCCGTCGGTGATATCGCACTCGACGGCAATCGCAGAATCTCCGATCGTTTGCGCCACCTGATCGAGCAGTGATTTGTCTCGAGACGCAAGAGCAACGCGCGCTCCGGCCTTTGCCAGCTGTCGGGCGATTTCGGCACCGATTCCCTTCGAGGCGCCGGTGACGATCGCCGTGCGGCCGGCGAGCGAGGTCATCAGCTCCTAGTTCGCGTGCGCGAGGCGCAGGAACTCGTCGCGAGTCTTGGAATCGTCGCGGAACACTCCGCGCAGCGCCGAGGTGATCGTTTTCGAGTTCTGCTTCTGAACGCCGCGCATCATCATGCAGAGATGGTACGCCTCGATGACAACGCCGACTCCGCGCGGATTCAGGATCTCGCAGATCGCCTCGGCAATCTGGTCGGTCAGCCGCTCCTGTACCTGGAGGCGCTGAGCGAACACATCGACGATCCGAGGGAGCTTCGAGAGCCCGACGATCCGTCCGTTCGGGATGTACGCAACGTGAGCCTTCCCGTAGAACGGAAGCATGTGATGCTCGCACAGCGAATACAGCTCGATGTCGCGCACCATCACCATGTTTTCATGCGTCTCGTCGAACAGCGCGTCGCCGATCACTTTGCGCACATCCTGCTCGTAACCGCGGGTGAGCCACGCCAGTGAAAGCGCTACCCGCTGCGGAGTCTTGAGCAATCCGTCGCGCTCGGGATCCTCGCCGAGCAGCTCGAGCTGGCGGTAAACGAGTCCCGCCATTTCCTCCGCGCCCTCCGGTGCACCCAGTGCTTCGAGTCCTTCACTCGCCTTCAGGCGATCAAGATCCACTGTACTCGACATAGTTATTCTCTGTTTCCCAAAGGACGAGCCTCACGAGCTGCGCCGGAGCGATCGCGGGCTTGAGAATGTTCCAGAACTGGACGACGATGTTCTCCGACGTCGGAATCCGGTCGCGCATGAATGGAACATCGAGGTTGAAATTGCGGTGATCGACAGCGCTCACGACCTCTTTCTCGACGAGCGTTTTGAGCCTGGCCAGGTCCATTACATAACCCGTGCGCTCATCGATCGGTCCTTCGACCGAGACATCGAGAGTGTAGTTGTGGCCGTGCCAGTTCGGGTTGTTGCACTTCCCGAAGGTCGCTTCGTTATCCGCGTCGCTGAGCGAAGGGTTGTATACGCGATGCGCGGCGTTGAAGCGCAGGCGGCGGGTTACCGTTACGCGAGCCATGTGTCCCTGGTGGGCGAGGCAAAAACTCCGCCGTCACATCTCAGCGGCGGCGGAGCTTAAGGTTGGGAGCGAGGAGGTTTTTTGAAGCCCTGTCGAATTTTTGAGGTCCTCACCCGAGCCTTCGTCTTCCCCTTGTCAGGGGCATGACGTCAGCCCGATTTATCGAACCCACCCGATGGACTTATCGGCTCAAAAAGTGAGCTCCCCGTCCCGCGAAAGTGTGACTTCGCACCTCCGTTATGGCTATAATTTACGAGCCGGGCATTTCACCGTCAACGAAATCATCAATGGACCTGCTGCTGATTGGGTCAGTCGTAATGCTCATCGTATGGGCAATTCTCACATTTACGACGGAGGCGCCCGGATACGTTCACCTGCTCCTGACGCTCGGGGTATTCATTCTCATCTGGCGGATCACCGTGCGCTCGCGCGACACCCGCCCGCCACCGCCGGCATAACCGCCGGACTCGGCGAACGTGATCGACGATTCCGAGAGTGGATTCCTGAGCGACGCTCCCGCTGACGACGCTGACGCCGAATCAGGGACAGCTGTCGCCGAGCAACCGCAGCCCGATCAGATCTCGAAGGATTTACACGTTGTGGTTACGGGCGCCGCGGGTCTCGTCGGCGC
>JBDSVO010000066.1:0-7539 GCA_039927215.1 Gemmatimonadaceae bacterium | reverse complement strand
TGACGACCGATCGCGAGAAAGACTGCTGTCACATCGACATCAGCATCAACAATCACGGCACTCTGAACATCTACGCCTGCTCTTCCCCAGCGCATGATGCTCCGCCTCACTCCGAGGAATGCGCGCCGCTGCCCGTCTCGTTTGGTGCGTGCGTCCCTCTGGGGCTCGGGGTCAAACCAAAGCAAGGCCAGCGCCAAAAGCTGGACAGGCTGCTGGCCGGGAACCGCATCCCGAGTGCGTTTGGTGCAGCATTTGTCCACATGTCGCGACGGTTCGTGTCGGGTCGCCAGCCAGGCAGCCCCGTCGAGCAAACCGTTTTCGACCGGTTGCAAGCACTGCCGCCGGACCTCAAGGGCATTCTGACGTGTGCGCTCGACCAGTACGACGCCCTCGCCCCCGCTGAGAGAAGTCAACTGTTCGATACCCAGTCCTTCGGCGATGTCAACACGCCCGTCGACGTCATCACGCTTACCGGCGCTTTCGGCGCTGAAATCGCGCAACGCGCGAGTGAGCTCGCGTTTGACGATCCGATTTGCGTTACCGAACGGCCGGGAATGATCAGAGTCTTCGATCCAGGACAAGGCGAATTTCTGGAGTCGCAGGTCCACGTCTGTCGAGTCAATGGTCTTCGCACGCTGCAGTACACGCCGCCACTGGATCTGAGCGAATACGTGACCGAGGAGCTACAGCAGGAGTGCGTTCCCGTGGTCGTGAACGGGGAGATAGAAGTGAATTGCACCGTTCAGAAACACAATTGCCCAGGCCATGCCTCGGTAGTGGATGGCACCTGTTTCCGTGTATTGGAAGTCGAAGCAGGAGGGACGGTGACGCTCGAAGGAGTGAATTTCTTCAGCGTCGACACCACGGTCCGTCTTGCGCCCAAGGGTTCCGGTGAATCAGGTCTGGCAGTCGACACGCATGTGTGCGGCGACATCGAGACCCCTGTGACTGAGACGATCAACGGGGAGGACGTGCTGATCGCAGATTGCCGCGTTCACGATCGACTGACCTTCACCGTGCCCGATGACCTTCCGCCGGGAATTTACGAAGTCTATGTGGATGTCCCGAACATCACGGGAATCGCCAATCTCGGGACTGTTCTCACCGCGCCGGCCGAGTTCATCTCTGTCATACCGTCTTCCACCGCCCGCTTCGAGATTATCAGCGAGCAGCTTTTCGCGCACCGCGAAACCTCACCGGCGTTCCTCGGATCAGATGAGATAGCATTCCGATTCCTGACAGCGGGCCTGAAGATGGACGGGACTTGGTGTGAGCTGCAGCATGTGGACTCTCTTCACGGCAACGTCGACAGTGGCGACGTCCGAAACATGACATGCGTTGTGCTGCCCTCACAGGACGAGCAGCTCGCGGCTGTTGCGATCTCGATCTTCGGACATGAAGTCGACAACTTTCCGACATATCTGGCGCAGGTTCAAGGCTTCACCGACGCCTATCTCGACATTCTCAAGAGAGTGTGGGTGCCGGAGCTGCTGGGGACCGCGGCATTGGCTGCGCTGGCCATCCCCGGTGGAGGGTGGGCTGTTCTCGTTGTGGCTGCCGTCGCGGCCGGGCTCATGCTGGCAGCCAACTTGTTTATCGCGCTGTGGGCTCCGGCAGATCTGCTCGCGCAGGACGTCATCTTCCTGTCCGGCGGCGATTTGGCGGCGCTGACGAGTGACGCGTTTCCTGCGCCAGGTCCGGCGCAGTACACCACATCGTCCGATATCAAGGTAAAGGTTCATTCCGTGACGAAGGGAGGCAGCGAATACCTGGAGAGTCGCGACTACACGTGCGATGACGAGGATAGCCGCTACGAAATCACGCTTCGTTATCGTCGCACCGCGTGAGATGAAACGCTCTCCGCGAGAGCAGATCATTTACTTCCTCTCGATTCTCTTTGCGGCAGGACCGTTCGTCGCAGGATTGCTCCGCGCGATCAGCACGGGTACCGACCTGCGCCTTCTGTGGATGGCGTTCGCGGCAGCTGTCGGCGCCACTGCGGTAATAACAGTGACGAAAGCACGCGGTGGACAATCGAAATCGGTCGTCACTCTGTCTGCCGCCGTGCTGGCCGCCGCTACACTTGCTGCGGGCCTTGTGGGATTTCTGTTGGGGGCTACGGCCGGTCCCGGTGTATGGATGGTTGCTGTTGTGCTCGGCCTGTTTCTCGCCGCGAGCTCCGCGCTGTATTCACATTCGCGGCCCGCTCGCTCGGCTTGAGCGAATCGATCCAATGCGCATCGCTCTCGCATCGCCTCGAGTTGCCACAAGCCTCGACGAGGGCCTGGACACGATCAAGCGGTTGCAATCCGAGGCTTCCGCCCAGGGCGCCGAGATTGTCTGCTTTCCCGAGGCGTATCTCCCCGGTTTGCGCGGTCAGGATTTCGAAGTCTTCCCGTTCGATCAGCGAGAGCAGGAGCGCGCACTAAACGAAGTCGCCGACTCGGCGCGTGAGCGTGCCATTGCGACCATCCTGTGCATGGAAAGCGACTCGGCCGTTGGGCGGCAAATCGTCGCCTACGTCATTAACGCTCAAGGCGAGATTCAGGGCCACCAGACCAAGAACCAGCTGGATCCAACTGAAGATCAGTTCTATGTCCCGGGAGACACACGGCAGCTGTTCGACGTGAATGGAATGAAATTCGGCATCGCAATTTGTCATGAGGGATGGCGCTATCCCGAGACGGTGCGATGGGCAGCCGTCCGCGGAGCAGCCATCGTCTTTCATCCTCAACACACAGGGACGGAGCGGAGGGGTGTTCGTCCCACCCACTGGGGCGCGACCGGAGGGCCCTATTACGAGAAAGCGATGATGATGCGCAGCAGGGAGAACACGATCTATTTTGCCAGCGTCAACTATGCTCTGCGCTTCCAGGAGTCGGCGACTAGCCTGATCGCTCCATCAGGCGAATGCCAGGCATATCTGCCGTACGGCGAGGAAGGCGTGCTCGTGCAGGACATCGACGTCGAGGAGGCCACGGGGCTTCTGGCGACCCGATACGCACCCGAGAGGTATCACGAGTAGCTAAGGTGTCCCACTGTCAGCCGGACGAGTCGCCTGAAAATTGTCCGTCATCATTTCGAGTAGCTGGTGACCCGCCTTCTTAACCTTTTCGAGGTAAGGAATGTACTCCTCGTGCCCCGCATCCTTCATCTGTTCTATCAGCAGCTCCGAGTAGCCGAGGATGTGACCGAGCGGTGTACGCAAGTCGTGAAGGAGATTGGGCGGAAGCATGTGCTGAATTCTCTCCTCAATTGCCGGGGGCAGCTCGGTCATGAGCTCGTTCCTCCGCCTGAAGCTGTTTCATTCTGACGCGGGATCAGCGCCTCGATCTTCCCAAGCAGCCGCGACAGGTCGATGGGTTTCGTGTCGTAGTCGTCGCAACCGGCTTCAAGCGCCTTGTCGCGGTCCGTGGACATCGCATGGGCGGTGAGCGCGATCACTGGAATGTCTTTCGTTTCCACAGCGCCCTTGAGTGTGCGGGTGGCTTCCCAGCCGTCGATCAACGGAAGGCTCATGTCCATCAGAATGAGATCGGGTGATTCTGATTGCGCCATCGCGAGTCCCTCCTGGCCGTCGACGGCAATTATGACTTCATATCCTCTTCGCTGCAAACGGCGCGACAGCATGTCGCGATTCATCTCGTTGTCCTCGACCAACAGGATTCTGGGCATATTCCGTCAAGCAGCGAATATGCGCGGCACCGCGTTATTGTCCAATGCCGCTCGCACCTGCCGTAGCAGCTTGTCCTTCGAGTGCCCCTCTTTGTGAATGATGTTTTCGACATAGCCATTGAGGCGGTGCCGCTCGGCACTCGTTAGCTCGGCCGCAGTAACAACTACTATAGGAATGGTGCGCCAGTCGGGGTGACGGCGCACCCGCTGGGCGAACTCGAAGCCATCCATTACCGGCATTATCAGATCCAGGAAGATCAGACTGGGACGCTGCGTCTCCATCGACGCGAGGCCGACCTCGCCGTTCTCAGCTTCTGTTACCCGGCAGCCCTCTTTTTCCAGCAGCTTCCGCAGGGAGGCGCGAATCATGGAATCATCGTCAACGAGGAGGATCGGGCAGTCTGCCGTTGAGCACGAGTATCTCTTGAGGATCGTCGACAAGCGGCGCCGGTTCACTGGCTTGGTGACGTAGTCGGCGGCGCCGAGCGTGTGGCCCCGCGCCGGGTCGTCCACCATGGTGAGCATGATCACCGGTACCTCGCGCAAAACTGCACTGTTCTTGAGCGCCTTCAGAACGGCCCACCCATCCATGTCGGGCATCATCACGTCCAGTGTGATCGCAATGGGAAGCAGCTCCAGTGCGAGCCGCAATCCTTCCTCGCCGCTGCCGGCGCAGCGCACGCAATAGCCTTCCTTGCTCAGAAAGCGTCGCATGAGATCCCGCTGCAGCGGGTCGTCGTCAATTACCAGCACGCAGGTGGATGGTTCGGGCACCGGATCTGTGCTCCGATCGAGCCCAGCTACCACATGGGTCGAGTCTCCATCATCATCAGCGATATCGCCGGTAAGCTCGGCCTTCACGTCGCGGACCACCGCCGGCAGCTTGATCGTGAAGGTGCTGCCCTTATCGGGAGTGCTGCTAACCGTAACGTCCCCGCCCATCATCTGGCAAAATCTGCGCGTGAGCGCCAGTCCAAGGCCGGTGCCTCCGAATTTGCGCGTAGTAGACGCGTCAGCCTGCGTAAAGTCCTGGAAAAGCCTGACGATCTTGTCGGGACTGAGGCCGATGCCCGTGTCGGTTACGCGAAACACGATCCACTCGACATCATCCATCATCTCCCTTTCAGCGTTGAGCGTGATGGAGCCGTCGTGAGTGAATTTGGCAGCATTCGACAAAAGGTTGTAAAGCGCCTGTCGCACCTTGACCTGATCCGCGCGCATGCCACCGAGGTTCGTAGCCCGCTCGATGCGCAGCTTGTTGGAGTTGTTCTCCACCATCGGGCCCAGCGTTGCAGCGACTTCGTCGATCAATGCATTCAGGTCGAAGGTTTCGAGATACAGCTCCATCTTGCCGGCCTCGATCTTGGATAGATCGAGAATGTCATTGATCAGCGCCAGCAGCTGCTTGCCCGACAGCGTGATTTTCTCGAGGTCGGCGCTGAACGAATCGAGCTCCCGATCGATTGCCTCTTCCTGGAGCATCTCGGAGTAGCCGACGATTGCGTTTAGAGGCGTCCGCAGCTCGTGACTCATGTTCGCGAGAAACAGGCTCTTCGTCCTGTTTGCCATTTCGGACGCTTCTTTCGCTTTCGCGACTGCTTCCTCTACACGCCGGCGTTCCGTCACGTCTTCCATCGCCAGGACCAGCAGCGCACCATGATGGCCCGCCTGGAGCTTGCGCGCGTTGAGCAGCATCACTCGCCGGCCGACTCCGGGAAAGTCATGCACGAGCTCGAAGTCGTTGAACACCGAGCTCTTTGGAACAATGTCTTCGAGAAGCGTGCGCAAAGCCGGAATATCCCACTGGCCGTTGCCGAGCTCGTAGATCAGGCGATTTTCTGTCTCTTCCGGAGAAACTCTAAACGTGTGGTAAAACGCACGGTTTCCGGATTGCACTCGCAATGTCGTATCGAGAATGAGCAGCGGCTCGCGAACTGTGTCGACAATGTCCTGCGCATATGTCTCGATCGCCCTGAAATCGGCCTCTGCCTGACGTCTTTCTGTGACGTCTTCCATCGCTACGACGATGATGGCGGAATGGCTCCCTGCACGGAGCTTGCGACCGTTCAGCAGCATCACTCGGCGGCCGATGATCGGGAACGTGTGCTCCAGCTCGTAGTCATTGAATACCGAGCTCGTCGGAATGACGTCCTCGAGCAGCGTTCGCAGGTCGGGAATGTCCCACTGACCATTGCCGAGCTGATAGATGAGCTGGTTTTCGGTTTCTGCGGCAGAGACGTGGAACGTCTCGTAGAACGCGCGATTTGCGCTCTGGACGCGCAAATTCGTGTCGAGCATCAGAAGCGGCTCGCGGACGGTGTCTACAATGTCCTGCGCGTACGTTTCGATGTCATCGACAAACGGCACTTGATTCATGACTACCCCTTGTCACTGAATGTAGCCTAACTTCGGCCGAACCGTCCTCTTGCGTACCTTTGCGCCCACTGCGGGTGCTGAGAGCGGCCTTAACAAAAACGGCGGAAAGCTGGTTTCCCTTCCCGCCGTCGATCACTTTCCGGTCGATCTGGCTTCAGCTAATGCTCGTGCTCTCCGATCGCGACAGTGTACGTCGCACCTGGAGTGCATTTAACCGCCGCATTGGTCGAGGTGAACATTCCGCGCGGATTGACCTTCCACAGCCACACGTGCAAGTCGTAGTGGCGAAGCGCAGCGGGCATAATCGGCTCGTGCCCATCCATTGGTCCGGCAAGCGTCTGCCCGAAAATCGCCGGCGCCTTGCCGCCTGCAGCCGCCACGGGCATAAACCACTCCGCCGCCGTCAGCACGAGCTTATCGCCGACCTGCTCGTAGATGAGCACCTGCGGCTTGGCGGGATCGAGCACTGGGCCGATGTTTGCGGGGTTCAGGAAATGAACACCCATAGCGCCGGGTGGATACTCAATGGGACCGTCCTTCGCGCCTTTGGGAAAATCGATGCACGCGAGGGTTGAGAAGTACCCGTCCCTGATGGCGACCAACGGGTCACTGTATTTCGCGAGCGCGGCTTTCGCTGCCTGAAGCTCGGGGGTCATCGTTGTCGACTGGGCACGCAGCGTTCCGGGCAAGACGGTCAGGAATGCCGCGGAAGCGATTAGCAGAAAAGGTGTGTGGTGTCTATTGGTAAAGTTGAAACGCATACGACCTCCATGGTGCGGGTGCCCAAGAATGCCGACGCGTTGGCATCGCGTCAACGGCTACAATCTCGAAATCTGCCGCTATACTTCTGGCCTCTCGCGCCTGGCTGGTTTCAGGTGTAGTTCTGCCTCTAGATGCAGGAGAATTGATGACAAGTGATTCGCCAGTCCCGCCTGGGGCACCGGAGCGCGGCAAGCCGGAATCCTTCCGCGGTCGCACACTTTCAGCCTCGTTGACGGTGAGGGATATGCAAAAGAGTATGGCCTGGTACCGGGATGTTGTGGGTTTTACTGTCGACGAGGAGTACGAGCGCGACGGGAGACCGGTGGCGGTGTCGCTCAAAGCCGGCGCCGTCAAGCTGCTGCTCAATCAGGACGACGGAGCCAAAGGCGAGCGGGTGAAAGGCGAGGGATTCTCGGTGTACATCACCACTGCCCAGAACATCGATGAGCTCGCGAATCGAGTCAAGGCGGCTGGCGGCACACTCGAGTCGGACCCATTCGACATGCCCTGGGGCGCACGCGTTTTTCGATTGAACGATCCAGACGGTTTTCGTTTGGTGATTGCGTCTGAGCGAGAGTGAGAGTTGAGGATTAGACCCATTAAGGCGACGCGTTTCATCTTCGCCCTTCTGACCTGCATTTCAGTCAGCTGCAGTCCAAAGTCAGAGCGAGCATCAGTAGAAGATCTTTACACCACGCGTATGCTCGGCCTGAGCTATCTCCACCG
>JBDSVO010000065.1:0-3649 GCA_039927215.1 Gemmatimonadaceae bacterium | reverse complement strand
CATGTCCCGAAGTCGATCGACAACGATCTCGATCTTCCCCCGTACGTCGATACCTTCGGATTCCAGACCGCGCGCCACTTCGGCGTCGACATCGTCAAGAATCTGATGGTCGACGCAAAGACGACGTCGCGGTGGTACTTCGCAGTCGCAATGGGTCGAAAAGCGGGTCATCTCGCGCTTGGAATCGGCAAGGCAGCGGGCGCAACGCTGACGCTGGTCTCCGAAGAGTTTGCCGATGGTCAGGTCAGACTCAGTACCATCGTCGACACGCTTGCCGGCGCGGTTATCAAGCGGCTCGCTGACGGCCGCCGCGACGGTGTCGCGGTGATCGCCGAGGGACTGGTACTAAGCCTGAGCCCGGACGACCTGGAGGAGCTGGCCGATGTCGAGCGCGACGCACACGGCCACATCCGCATTGACGAGATCAATATCGGAGAGATTCTCAAGGACGCGGTATTGGCGCGCCTCCGCCAGTTCGACATAAAGGAAACCATCGTCGCGAAGAACATCGGCTACGAGCTGCGTTGCGCCGATCCGATTCCGTACGACATGGAGTACACGCGCGACCTTGGCTACTGCGCCGCGAAATATTTGTTCGCGGGTGGCAACGCCGTGATGGTCTCCGTGCAGGCGGGACATTTCGTCCCCATCCCGTTCTCGGAAATGCTCGATCCCGTGAGCGGCCGGGCGCGAGTGCGGCTCCTGGATATTCATTCAACGCGTTACAGCATCGCGCGGCGCTACATGATTCGCCTGCGGCGCGACGACTTCGAAGACCCCAAGGAGCTGGCGAAATTTGCCGCGGCGGCGCACATGTCGGTCGACGACTTCCGGCGCGAGTTCGAGTATCTCATTGCGACCGAGCCACCGCCGCTCGTGATTGATCCCGAAAGGCACACGCTGATAGAGGATCCGGCCGGACCTGGCGCTCGCGCCACGCAGGCGGTGGAGCATTCCGCCGTGGACTCCTAGCCAGAAGGAAGCCGTCACGTGAACAGTCGGCTGACTCGGTGCATTGCCGCCGTGATCCTTGCCGCGTCGGCGTTGGGCCTGACCGTCGCCGCGAAGCCGTCTTCGGCGACGATGGCAGCCGCCGCGACGAAGTTTCTGGAGAGCCTCACCCCTGAGCAGCGACGGCAGGCGACGTTCGCTTTCGAAGGAGCTGAGCGGACGCACTGGAATTTCATTCCGACGGAGCTCTTCCCGCGGAACGGTCTTACGATAAAGCAGATGAATGAGTCTCAGCGCAGGCTCGCGCACGACCTGCTGAAGGCCGGCCTGAGCCAGCGCGGCTACATGACGGCGACACAGATCATGGAGCTCGAAAACGTGCTCGCGGTCATCGAGACCGCACAACGCGCGGCCGCTCCGCCGCCCGCACAAGGCAATCCACCGCCGGTGTTTCTGCGCGATCCCGAGCACTACTTCTTTTCAATCTTTGGTACTCCATCGACGCGGCATACCTGGGGGTATCGCGTCGAGGGGCATCACATGTCGCTGCACTTCACCGTGGTGAACGGTACTCTGGTCGCGGGGGCGCCGACATTTTTCGGGACTAATCCGGCGGCGGTCCGAGTCGGTCCGAAGAAAGGCACGCGAGTGCTCGGCCCTGTAGAAGACGCGGCGCGCGTTCTGGTCGAATCGCTCGACGCGTCGCAGCGCGGGAAGGCAGTCATCGATACAATCGCGCCGAACGACATCGTTACCGTGGCGAAAGTGAAGATCGATCCGCTCTCACCCGCGGGGATTCCGGCATCGGATCTCACTGGCAGTCAGCGCGCTCTGCTGAAGAAGCTGATCGACGTATACACCGGGTACATGGCCGACGACATTGCCGCCGATCGACTGACGCGCATCGAGAGGGCGGGGTGGGATCGAGTTGCGTTCGCATGGGCTGGTTCACTGGAGCGGGGAAAGAAACATTACTACCGCGTGCAGGGACCGACCTTCCTCATCGAGTACGACAACACACAGAACGACGCGAACCATGTTCACTCGGTGTGGCGTGACTTCAATGGCGACTTTGGAGAGGACTTGCTGCGCGAGCACGTCAGGGGCACACCGCACGGCGATTGAGCCGCGTCAGCCTCTCCATTTCTCTTGACGCCGTCAGGCGCGCCAGTCACGTTTGCGCCCTCACAATCTTCTGACAAGAATCCGGATTTGGCCCTCCCCATCGAACGGTTACGATCTGCTCTCACGGACGCATACACCATTGACCGTGAGCTCGGGCGTGGGGGAATGGCGACCGTGTATCTCGCACAGGACTGCAAGCACGATCGTGTCGTGGCGCTCAAGGTCCTGCATCCCGATCTGGCGGCATCACTCGGACCCGAGCGATTTCTTCGAGAGATCAAGCTCGCCGCTCGACTCAATCACCCGCACATCCTTCCGTTATTCGACAGCGGAGAGGCAGAGGGCTTCCTCTACTATGTAATGCCGTACGTCGAAGGGGAGTCTCTCCGCGAGCGGCTGGAGCGCGAAAAGCAGCTTCCCGTGGAAGAGGCAGTTCATCATGCGAAGGCAATCGCATCCGCCCTCGACTACGCTCACCGGCAGAAGATCGTTCACCGGGACATCAAGCCGGAGAACGTGATGCTCTACGAGGGCGAAGCGATGGTAATGGACTTCGGAATCGCGAAGGCCGTGAGCTCTGCTGCCAGCGAGACATTGACCCAGACCGGGATGATGGTAGGCACGCCCGCCTATGTCAGTCCGGAGCAGGCTGCCGGCGAGCTCAATATCGATGGGCAGAGCGATCAGTACAGTCTCGGCTGCGTTTTGTATGAGATGCTCGCCGGTGAGCGGCCGTTCACCGGCGTCACCGCTCAGGCTGTTTTATCCAAGCGATTCACAGAAAGTGCTAAGCCACTTCGGGCTGTGCGTGGAAGCATACCCGAACACGTAGAGCGGGCGGTGACAAGAGCAATGGCCACCGCAGCCAGCGATCGATTTACGACTACTGGCGCTTTCGCGCAGGCGCTTGGCAGCGAGATGCTTGCTACGCCAAACGAAACTGCGACGGTGCCTCAGCCGATAGTCTCGGCGGCGAAATCGGTGGCCGTTCTTCCCTTCGCGAACATGAGCGCGGATGCCGAGAATGAATACTTCACCGACGGAATGGCGGAGGAGCTGATCAACGCCCTCTCGAAGATTCAATCTCTACGCGTTGCGTCGCGCACATCGTCGTTTGCCTTCAAGGGAAAAAACGAAGACATCGGTGAAATTGGACGAAAGCTCAAGGTGTCCACTGTTCTCGAAGGTAGCGTGCGAAAAGTCGGCAACAGGCTTCGCATTGGCGCGCAGCTGATCAATGTTGCCGACGGATATCAGCTGTGGTCTGAGAAATTCGATCGGAACATGGAGGACGTGTTCACGATTCAGGATGAGATCTCACAGGCGATCTTCGACGCGCTGCGTGTTATCCTGAGCGAGGGTGAAAAAAAGGCAATCGAGCGCGACCGCTCGGTGAACGTCCAGGCGTACGAGTACTACCTTCGCGGACGCCAGTTCATCCATCAGTGGAGCCGCAGCGGCCTGGAGTACGCGCGGCAGATGTTCAGGCGGGCTATCGAGATCGATCCGGAATACGCGCTTGCCTATGCAGGCCTCGCCGACAGCTGTTCGCTTCTCTACATGAACTGCGATG
>JBDSVO010000064.1:0-5470 GCA_039927215.1 Gemmatimonadaceae bacterium | reverse complement strand
ATGACGTGCGGCTCATCCTGCGCGCCCTCGAGCCTCGACGTGATGATGTCAACGTGATGGCCAAGCCTGCGCGCTTCACGCGCGAAGAAATGGACGTGCTCGCAGATTCCGCCGAGGTGCGGATAGTAGTACTCCGTGACCAGAGCAATTCTGAGCGGGCGCGCGAACATCGGCGCCTCGACGGGCAGCCACGCCGCGGGCGTAATGTCTATCGCCCGGGCGAGGTTGTTAGATCTTAGCGAGGGCGGCATGAGCAGCGGCAAGGCGCGCTATCGGCACGCGGAATGGTGAGCAGGAGACATAGTCGAAGCCCATATCGTGACAGAGCTGTACGGAGCGAGGCTCGCCCCCATGTTCGCCACATATTCCGATCTTCAGCTTCGGGCGCACCCGTCGCCCGTCCTCGACGGCAATCCTGATGAGGCGCCCAACCCCTGCCGCATCCAGAACCTGAAATGGATCGTCCGCAAAGATACCACGTTCGAGGTACGAAGGAAGAAAACGGCCGGCGTCATCTCGACTTAGACCGAATGTCGTCTGCGTAAGGTCGTTTGTACCGAATGAAAAAAACTCTGCCGACGCGGCAATCTCGTCTGCCGTTAGCGCCGCGCGGGGCAGCTCGATCATCGTTCCGATCAGATAATGAATGGTTTCACCCATCGCGCCGAGGACCTGCTCGGCCGTTTCCTCGAGTATCGCGCGCTGATTGTCGAATTCGGCGACACTCGATACGAGCGGTATCATGATCTCCGGCCTCACGTCGATTCCGCGGCGCGCGGCGCGCACGGCGGCTTCGAAGATCGCGCGCCCCTGCATCTCGGTTATCTCGGGAAACGTGATTCCGAGGCGGCAGCCGCGATGCCCGAGCATAGGATTCGTCTCACGCAGCGACTCTACGATGCGCGCAAGATCGGGACGCGAAAGATCCAGTGTGCGCGCGAGAAGCTTGCTCTCTTCGCCACCGTGCGGGAGAAACTCGTGCAGCGGCGGGTCGAGGAGGCGGATGGTAACCGGAAACCCGTTCATCGCCTCGAAGATTCCCTCGAAGTCCGAGCGCTGCATCGGCAGGAGCTTCGCCAGCGCGCGGCGCCGGCCAGGCGCATCGCGGGCGACAATCATCTCGCGCATCGGCGTGATCCGGTCTCCCTCGAAGAACATGTGCTCGGTGCGACATAATCCAATGCCCTCCGCGCCAAATCCCCGTGCGACACGAGCGTCGTGGGGAGTATCCGCATTCGCTCTCACGCCCATCGTCCTGATCTCGTCTGCCCAGCCCAGCAGCTCGGCGTACGACTGATAGACAGGGGCGGCCGAGTCCTGGAGATCGCCCGTTGTGACCCTTACGATTTCACTCGGGACAGTCGGCAGATTCCCGGCAAAGACCCGGCCTGTCGCTCCGTCCAGAGTGAGCCAGTCGCCTTCGGATATTCGCTTACCGTTTACGGCAAAGCTTCGGTGTTCGACGTCGACCACGATGTCCTTGGCGCCGACAATCGCGCATTTGCCCATTCCACGCGCGACAACGGCAGCATGACTGGTCATGCCGCCTCTGGCGGTGAGAACCGCGCGGGCCGCGACAATTCCGGCGAAGTCTTCGGGAGTCGTCTCATCTCGCACGAGGATCACGTGATCGCCCGCAGCAGCGCGTGTCTCGGCACTATCAGGATCGAAGACCGCAATACCGCTTTCCGCGCCCGGGCTCGCAGGAAGCCCGGTGCAGAGGGGAATAGCGCGGACCGAAGGATCGATGATTGGATGCAGTAGCTGGTCGAGCTGACCGGCCGGAACGCGCTTGACTGCCTCGTGTTTGTCTATCAGTCCCTCGTGGACCATGTCACGAGCGATGCGAACCGCCGCGGCAGCAGTGCGCTTTCCCGTACGTGTCTGCAGCAGAAAGAGTTTCCCGCGCTCGACGGTGAACTCCAGGTCCTGCATGTCCGCATAGTGTTTTTCCATCCGGTCCTGCGTCTCGAGCAGCTCCGTGTACGCTTCCGGGAGCATCCCCGCCATTTCGTCGATCGCAAGCGGCGTTCTGATTCCCGCGACGACGTCCTCACCCTGGGCGTTGATGAGGAACTCTCCGTAAAACATTTTCTCGCCGGTTGATGGATCGCGCGTGAACGCCACACCGGTGCCGGAATCGTCGCCAAGATTTCCGAACACCATGGACACGATATTGACTGCCGTGCCGAGGTCTTCCGGAATGTTGTTCACCTTTCTGTAGTCGCGCGCCTTCTTCAGTGTCCACGACTTCCAGACCGCCTCAATCGCGCCCCACAACTGGACAATCGGGTTCGTCGGAAACGGCTCGTCGGTGCGATTGCGAACGAGTGACTTGTATTGTTCGACGAGATCGCGCAACGCCTCTTCATCGAGCTCGGAATCGCTTCTTGCGCCTGTTGTCATGCGGCGCGCCTTGAGCAAATGCTCAAAGTCGGTCGACGGGACGCCAAGGACAACATCCGAGTACATCTGAATGAAGCGCCGGTAGGAATCGTAGGCGAAGCGCGCGCTGTTGCTCTGCTTTGCAAGTCCCTCGGTTGTCCGATCGTTCAGTCCCAGGTTGAGGATGGTTTCCATCATGCCCGGCATGGAAACGGGCGCCCCGGAGCGAACCGAAACGAGCAAAGGATTCACTGGATCGCCAAACCGCCTGCCGGTTGCTTGCTCGAGACGCGCGAGATTTCCTTCCACCTGCGCGCGCAGACGGTCGGAGTACCTGCCGTCGCGCAGAAACCCGATACACTCCGAGCACGAAATCGTGAAACCCGGAGGAACGGGCACGCCGAGGTTTGTCATTTCGGCGAGGTTGGCGCCCTTGCTGCCGAGCACGCTTTTCATTTCACGCGTGCCTTCCGCGGCGCCGTTGCCGAAAAAGAAAACCGACTGCGTCATTGTGTCAGCAGCCGCAGCCGAAGCGAAGCTTGTCAGGGTCGGTCGGTGGGGGAGTCGGATAGTCGCCCGAGAAACAAGCGTGACAGAACCCGTCGGGACCGTTTGGAACGGATTGCAGCATGCCCTCGAGTGAGAGATAACCGAGTGTGTCAACCTCGAGCGTGCGCGCGATGTCACTCACTTCGAGGTTCGCGGCGATGAGCTCTTCGCGATTGGGCGTATCTATTCCATAGTAGCATGGACCCGTGATTGGCGGCGAGCTCACTCGCATGTGGACCTCGCGCGCACCGGCTGCGCGAACCATCGCAACGAGTCCCTTGGTCGTCGTCCCACGCACAATGGAATCGTCAACCATAACCACGCTTTTCCCATCGAGTACTTCGCGAACGGCGTTGTATTTCACTTTTACTTTGGCGTCGCGCCCGGCTTGAGTCGGCTGAATGAACGTACGGCCGACATAGTGATTGCGAATCAGAGCGAGCTCGAATGGCAACTTTGATTCCTCTGCGTATCCGAGTGCGGCGGAATTTGAGGAGTCCGGCACGCTGAAAACGAGCTCTGCGCCCGGAGCAGGACATTCGCGCGCAAGGCGCCGCCCCAGCGCGCGGCGGGCGCGGTCCACCGACCCACCGAAAACCCTGCTGTCCGGCCGCGCAAAATACACGTACTCGAAGACGCATTGCCGGCTCTCTCGCTTCGGCAGTGGGAACGAGGATCGAACTCCGTCGGCGTCCACCGCTACGATCTCGCCTCGCTCCAGCTCGCGCAGCACTGTTGCACCAACGATGTCCAGCGCACACGTCTCCGATGCAAATACGATCGAGTCGCCGAGCTTGCCCATGACTAGAGGGCGCCATCCGCGCGGGTCCCGTGTTGCAAGAAGTGTCTCGCCGATTATCACGACGAGGGAATAGGCTCCTTCGACATCGCAGAGCGCATCCGCAAGCCGTTGTTCCGGCTTCTCCGCCGGAGATCGCGCTATCCGGTGGACCAGAACCTCTGAATCCATCGTCGAGGTGAAGATGGCTCCCGTCTCTACGAGATCGTGCTTCAGCTCTGTGGCGTTTATCAGGTTGCCATTGTGGGCCAGAGAGACGTAGCCATCACGCACGCGCGCCAGAACCGGCTGTGCATTCTCGATTGTCGACGAGCCGGCCGTGCTGTATCGAGTGTGGCCAATGGCGAGATCGCCGGAAAGGCGCGCGACGTCCATCGCGTCGAATCCTTCTGAGACCAGACCCATCGTCTTCGACGCACGTGCACCAGTCACTCTGTCCAGCGCGACAATTCCTGCGGACTCCTGTCCGCGGTGCTGCAACGAGTACAGGCCGAGGTGCGTTATCTCGGCTGCTTTGGGGTGCGCGTAGATACCAAAGATTCCGCACATCTCTCAGACCCCGGCCATGATGAGCTCGGGCTCCGCGTCGGACGCGAGTGCGGGGCGCGCCATGATGTTGGGTATCGCATTGTGATACGCGTTCGATAGCGCTGTCACGTCAGCTCGGAGCTCATTGTCATCCACCTTGATGCGAAAACCGGCGTCAGCACTCGTGACCGTCCCAATGTGTAGCGCGGGCACGCCGTGGGTCGAGGCGATGCGCAGCACAGCCTCGACCGAGTTCGTTGACAGGACGAACCGGGCCTGCGCTTCGCCGAAGAACGTCGCACGCGAGGAGACTTCGGGCATCGATGTGAGTGCGATGTCGATGCCAAAGTGTCGCTCGCGATTTGCGATGCAGCACTCGGCCAGCGCAACGGCCAGTCCCCCGTCGCTGCAGTCATGGGCTGATGCAACCAGGCCGCCTTCGATGCATTCAAGCAGGGCCTCGATTGCTGCCCGCTCCGCCTCGAGATCACATGTTGGCGGGGGCCCGGCAACAACGCCGTGAATGGATGCGAGGTACTCACTCCCTCCAAGCTCCCGTGAGTTGTCGCCGAAGAGCACAACTGAGTCTCCCTCATTCCGGAACGTCGCCCTTGTCGCGTGAGAGATATCTGACACCAGCCCAACCATTCCGATTACCGGCGTCGGATAAACTGCACCGGCAGGACTTTCATTATAGAGTGAAACGTTGCCGCCTGTGACAGGCGTTGAGAGGGCAGTGCAGGCCTCGCCGATTCCCGCGATTGCTTCGCTTAACTGATAGTAGACCTCGGGCCGTCGCGGATTGCCGAAATTGAGACAGTTAGTGATTGCCATCGGTCGTCCGCCGCTGGCAGCGACGTTGCGTGCCGCCTCGGCGACGGCGATCCGGCCGCCCATTCTCGGGTCGAGGTAGACGTACCGGCCATTGCCGTCCGTCTTGAGAGCGAGACCTTTTCTTGTCCCACGAACCCGAATGACAGCGGCGTCTCCGCCCGGACCGATCACCGTGTTCGTGCGCACCGTCGAGTCGTACTGGCGATACGCCCAGGCCTTGCTCGCGATAGACGGTGAGCCGAGAAGCTGTAGAAGCGTCCATGCGGGGTCGCGCTCCTCGGGGCGCTCGACAATTGCGTCGACATCAACGGCCCGGAGCGCCGCAATCTCCGGATCTTCGCGTGCCGGCGGCGAATACCGTGGGCAATCTGTAAC
>JBDSVO010000063.1:0-10307 GCA_039927215.1 Gemmatimonadaceae bacterium | reverse complement strand
CAGGGAGTGAAGACCGTCGACTTCAACTCATACGGCGCGCGGCGGGGAAACCACGAAGTCATGATGCGCGGCACGTTCGCCAACATCAGACTCAGAAACGAGCTGGCGCCGGGCACCGAGGGAGGCTGGACGACAACGAAGGCAGGCGGCGAAGCGTCATCGATCTACGACGCGTCGATGGAATACCAGCGGCAGGGTGTGCCGTTGGTCATAATCGCCGGAAAAGAGTACGGCACCGGCTCATCGCGCGACTGGGCAGCCAAAGGAACTCTGCTGCTTGGCGTCCGCGCGGTGATCGCCGAATCGTTCGAGAGAATTCACCGCTCGAACCTGGTGGGAATGGGCGTGCTGCCGCTGGAGTTCGTGGACGGCGAGACGCGCGTGACGCTCGGGCTGACAGGTTACGAGAGCTACGAGATACCAGGTCTCGCAGAAGACATGCGTCCGAAGGCGAAGCTCACTGTCAGAGCAAAAGCAGACGATGGAAGCGTGAAAACCTTCAGCGCCGTTTCACGGATCGATACACCGGAGGAATTGAGCTATTACCGGCACGGTGGGATTCTGCCGTACGTGCTGCGACAGCTCGTGTCGAGCTAGTCCTGGTTCGTTTTCTTCTTGAAGTGCAGGCGCGGTATTGCCTCTTCGATCTGCTCCGTAACATCATGCTCGATCTTCTCGGGATCGAGCGGTTGCAGCATCTCGCGTAGCTCGGGGTCCTCACCCATCGTGTGGCCGAGCCTGGTGTAAAGGCCGGCTACAAGGTGAAGCGTTTTCGTAACCTCCTCTTCGATTCGAAGGTTCACCTGTAGCGTCAGCTCCTCGCGCAGCTCGCCAATCGCCGACTCGCGGTTCTGGCTCATCAGAACGAAGATCGAGAGGAAGATTGCCTCGAGAGAGACGATCATCGTCAGGAGCCCATAGGGAAACGGATCGAACTGCGGAAGCCCGAAGAGCCCGAGGTTCCAAAGGATCCAGGCCGAGAAGGCAAAGACGTGGAAGAAGAAGAAGCCAGTGCTGCTGGCAATCTCAGTCAGGCTGCTCGCGAAAATCTCCATGCGCGATCGATCGTGCGAGTGTCGCGCCTTGATGGCGCGAAAGGCGCTAGTGTGCGCAGCGCTGCGGCGGGAGCGTCGCTCGCCGCCGGCTCTTATCCCGGGTGTCTCGCCGACTGAGTGCTGCTCGGACTCGTGTTGGTCGGACTCGTTTTCCATCAACGCTGATTGAAGAAGAAATGAGTACGCCGGTCGGCGCGCGCCGCTACTACCAGCGCCCGGATAAACCTATCACCTTTCACTTCAATGACTACGCCATTCACGGTCGCTCTCATTCAGGAGTCGGTTTCGGCCGATGCAGCCTTGACTCTGGAGCAGGCAGTCGCGCGGATGCGCGAAGCTGCCGGCCGCGGCGCTCAGATAATCTGCCTCCAGGAGCTCTTCAATTCTCCCTATTTCTGCAAAGCGGAGAAGTCCGACCGGTTCGATCTGGCGGAGTCGATTCCCGGGCCAACTGTCGAGCGAATGCAGTCGCTGGCGAAAGAGCTCGAGGTCGTGATCATCGTTCCCATCTTCGAGCGACAGGCAGCCGGAGTATACCGAAACTCAGCCGCTGTTGTAGACGCTGACGGCTCGCTCCTGGGTGTTTACCGGAAGATGCACATCCCGGACGATCCGCTGTTCTACGAGAAGTATTACTTCACGCCGGGCGATTCGCACGTCCAGTACGAGGGAGATCATAAGGGATCCCATGGATTTCGCGTCTGGAAAACGCGGTACGCGAACATTGGCGTGCTGATCTGCTGGGACCAATGGTATCCCGAAGCCGCGCGCATCAACGCGCTGCTGGGCGCGGAGATTTTGTTCTATCCCACCGCGATCGGCTGGCATCCTGATGAAAAGTCGGAGTTCGGTCAGGCGCAGCTCGAGGCGTGGCGAACCGCGCAGCGAGCGCACGCAATCTCCAACGGAGTGTTCGTCGCAGCGCCGAACCGTGTCGGACACGAAGACGAGGCGGGAACAAACGGAATCGAGTTCTTCGGGCATTCGTTCATCTGCGATCCATTTGGGAGAATTCTCGCTGAGGCCGGTGCGGAGCCCGCCGTCCTCGTCGCGGAGTGTGACCGCGGGCTGATCGAAGAAACGCGGCGCAACTGGCCATTCCTGCGGGATCGCCGCATTGACGCATACGCGCCGATCCTCAATCGCTACATAGGATGACCGGCGCAAAGCCTGCGACGATGTCGCGGGCTGGCGAATCGAGCGGGCCCGGCCGCTCGCGACACATGATGCCCGCGGAGTGGGAGCGCCACGAGGCCACCTGGATTGCCTGGCCGCATCACGAGCCGGACTGGCCGGGCAAGCTCGGCGCCATCCCTTGGGTGTATGCAGAGATCGTTCGCGCGCTCCACACACACGAGCGCGTCGAGATCCTCTGCAACGACGAGAGTGTTCGCGCTTTCGCCGCGGCAATGCTTACCGCGCACAACGTCGCGCCGGAAGGGTACCGGCTTCACATCGTTCCCACCGACCGCGTGTGGCTGCGCGATTCAGCGCCGACGTTCGTATGGACCGAAGACGGCTCAGTCGAGTTGGTAAGCTGGCACTTCAACGCCTGGGCCAAATACGAGAATCATCGATTGGACAACCAGGTCGGTGCCGCGATCGAACGCATCACCGGACTCGCGCGCGTGGAAGCCCTTCGGCCCGACGCCGAAAGAGAGCCGTTGGTGCTGGAAGGCGGAGGTATCGAGGTCAATGGTGCGGGCCGCGTGCTGGTGACCGAGGAGTGGCTGCTCAGCGACATCCAGATTCGCAACCCGGCAATGACGCGCGAATCCTACGAAGAGACATTCATCCGCTACCTCGGTGCGGCTGAAACTGTATGGCTCGGCAAAGGTTCCGTCGGCGACGACACGCACGGGCACATCGACGACATCGCGCGCTTTGCCTCCGAGAACACCGTGCTGCTGGCGTTCGAGGAGAATCCAGGCGACGCCAATCACAAGCCGTCGGTCGACAACCTGAAGCGCCTCGAGACGGTCGCCGCCGAGGGTCCATTGCGTGTGGTGAAGCTTCCATACCCGCGCCCGGTGATCATGCAAGCTCAACGCTTGCCTGCCAGCTACGCGAACTTCTACATCGCGAACGGCGTAGTCCTCGTGCCGACATTCAACGACCCGATGGACCGGGTTGCGCTCGACATCATCGCCGAGGAGTTCCCAAACCGGGAGATCGTCGGAATCCATTCCGTTGATCTCGTTTGGGGACTAGGGACGCTTCACTGCCTGACTCAACAACAGCCGGCACCACGAAAGGCTTGACCAGCGACACCCGACAACGCGAGTACACGGTTGTCTATGACGGCAATTGCAACGTTTGCAGTCGGATCGTGGATGTTCTCGAGCGACGCGATAAGGACGAGCGTCTCGAGATTATCGCTTCCGCGGCGGCGGGGGCGGCCGGTCGCTTCCCCTGGATTCCTCCGACAGCGTACGCGCAATCCCTGCAGGTCATTCGCACGGCGGACAACCGCACGTGGCAGGGCGCTGCTGCTGTCGAGCAATTGCTCGATGTCCTTCCGAGGGGTCGATTCGTCTCGTGGATATTTTCACTGCCGTTCGCGCGTCCGCTCGCTGAGAAGCTTTATCGAGCTTTTGCGCGAAACCGGTACAGGCTGGGCTGCAAGCTCCACTCGTGACCCTCGCGTAGGGACGCCTATCCCCTATCTCGAACGCGACCCACTACTCTCAGAGGCAGGCGCGCGATGCCGGCTCCCCGAAGCTTATTTTACGGGATGCAACAGAAGCGAGCGGTCCTCTTGCTGAGCGGTGGCCTCGACTCAACCACGATGCTCGCCCTCGCAACGAGCGAAGGTTATGCCGTCCATGCGCTGAGTTTCGACTACGGCCAGCGGCATGCAGCGGAGCTGGCCGCGGCAGACTCCGTCGGACGTGCCTACGGCGTCGTCGAGCGCAAGATCATTAAGATCGACTTGCGCGCATTTGGCGGCTCCGCCCTGACGGCCGACATCGCTGTACCAAAGGATCGTGAACCGAATTACGACGACCACGAGATTCCAATCACCTATGTCCCCGCCCGAAATACGATCTTCCTGTCGTACGCCCTCGCATTCGCTGAGGTCGTCGGCGCCGGAGAGATATTCATCGGCGTGAATGCGCTCGACTACAGCGGATATCCCGACTGCCGGCGTGAATTCATTGACGCGTTCGAGAACATGGCGAATCTTGCGACCCGGGCGGGCGTTGAAGCCAAAGGCGAGCCGGCAATTCGGATTCGTACGCCACTCATTGACATGTCCAAGCGTGAAATCATCGAGCTCGGCCTCAACCTCGGCGTCGATTACTCGATCACCATCAGCTGCTACGATCCGGGCGCCGAAGGCGAGGCGTGTGGCCGATGCGATGCGTGCCAGCTTCGGCTTCGCGGCTTCCGCGAGGCCGGCGCGAATGATCCCGCCCCTTACGCAACAAGTACCGCGCATTGACCTACACAGTCAAAGAGATCTTCTACACCCTGCAGGGCGAGGGCGCGAACGCCGGGCGCGCGGCCGTGTTCTGCCGCTTCTCCGGATGCAATCTCTGGAGCGGTCGGGAGGAGGATCGCTCGCGGGCCGTGTGCCAATTCTGCGACACGGACTTTGTCGGCGTTGGGCCGGATGGTGGACGTTTCGAGACACCGGATGATCTCGCCGAAGCCGTGACTCGGGCGTGGCGCGGCGATGACGACACCGAGCGACTCGTGGTTTGCACGGGCGGAGAGCCACTTCTTCAGCTCGATGAGCCCCTTATCGAGGCATTGCAGTCACGCGGCTTGAAGGTTGCAATAGAGACGAATGGAACGCGACGGGCGCCGCAAACGATCGACTGGATATGTGTCAGCCCCAAGGCTGGTGCGCCTCTGGTTCAGCGCTCCGGCGACGAGCTGAAGCTCGTCTACCCGCAGGCCGATGCACCACCCGAAGACTTCGAGACATTGCCTTTCGACCACTTCTTTCTTCAACCGATGGACGGGCCCCGGACGGCCGAGAATACGAGTCTCGCCGTTCGCTACTGTATGGCGCACCCGCGCTGGCGGCTCAGCGTTCAGACCCACAAGATCGTCGGAGTCCGATAGATCCGGGGTTGAATTGGCGTCGTAGAAGCCCTGACAACAACCAGTCATTCCCGCGTGCGCGCCGCGGCGATGACAGATGAAAGCGCAGCGCTCCACCACCTTTTTGCCGAAGCGGAGAATTAATGAGTAACAACCTTTTGAAACGCGGCCGATACATGCCGATTGTGCTTGCCTTAGGGGTAGTGGCAAGCGTCGCGGGTATCGGTGCGGTGCTCGCGTCCGATCACCAGGACACCCCCGAAGTCGAGCTGAACCCGAGGATGGACATCAACGACGTTTACGCGTTTCCGGGTTCGACGGCAGACCGTGTCGCGCTGATCATGACGACATCGTCGCCGATCGCGGGCGTCGGCGCATCATTCGATCCGAACCTTCTCTATCAGCTGAAGATCGACAACACCGGCGACGCCATCGAAGACCTCGTTCTGCAGATCACGTTCAACAGCGGAACCGGCGCCGCGCAGCAGGTGCGAGTTGTCGGACCGGTCGCTCCCTCCACCCCAGGGACGCTTGGCACGCTGGTGAACAGCACTACCGTAGTCGAAGGCGCAGTGGGCACCGTGCTTGGCTCAACGACTGGCGTTCAAGTGTTCGCGGGGTTGAGAGCTGATCCTTTCTTCATCGACCTCGAGCAGTTCTTCAAGATCCTGCCTGACCGTCGCCCATCGACGGGCCCTCTCTCTGGGCCCCCGACAGCGACAGCCGCGAGCTTTCGAAGCCCTGGAGTCGATCTGCTTCGGCCGTTCAACGCGCTTGCGATCGTAATCGAAGTTCCAAAATCACAGCTCGTATCCAGTACCGCCACCGACGCAAAGTTCGGTGTGTGGGCCACCACCAGCCGCTAGGACTCAACTCATGAAAATCACCAATACCGTCCCGGCGACTCCGAAGCTCGCGATCACCGGACTGATCACATTGGCCCTCGTATTCAGCTTGAGCGCCTGCAACGACGACACCCCCCTTACTGGTGTCGACACCAACCGCACCTACACGCAGATAGAGCGACTCGGCAATCCACTCGTGTCCGAAGTGTTCTTTCCAAAGCGCGACCACGGCCTGCACAACAACAAGGGGCCGAGCGACGATACCAAGACGATGGACCAGGGCGGCACGGACGTGCGGGGGCACATTCGCGCTTTCGTTTCGAGCTTCGGCCCGACTCGCACCGAGACGACCATTGCGACACTCAGCGCCGTGCTTGCGCCTGACATGCTGATGGTCTTCCCGAACCGCAGCACGGCAGCCGGCAACGTGGGCTGGCTCACGTGGGCACTGAAGCCGAACGTCGGGTACGGCGGGAGATTGTTGACGGATGATGTCGTGGACGTCGGACTCTCGTCTGTATTCGGCAATGCTCTGGATCCGTCGCAACCCGTCCTGGCGGGACTCACCTCGGATAACGTCGGGCCGAGCGTCAGGAGCTTCTCGGCGACGTTCCCTTATCTGGAAACAGCCAGGCCGTAAATGAATCGTCGGGGTGCGTCGGCTCTTGTTGTTTCAGTAATAGCCGTCGCAGGCGGGTGGCTCGGTGCGCGCAGGCTTGGCGCATTTGAGCCTCCCGCGGCGGTAGACGCGTCAGTCGGCCGTCCCGCGATGTCCGAAGTTCCACAGCGCGACACGCAGATCCGCGTGTGGACCACAGCCCTCCAGCAGGATCCCGCCAGCGCGATCTCCCTCACTCAACTCTCGGGACTTTACCTGCAGCGCGCACGCGAGACGGGTGATGACCAGAGCTACTCAACGGCCGAGCAGTACGCGCGACGCTCGCTTGCACTGCGCACTAATCGGAACGGGCCGGCTTTCGTAACGCTTGCTGCCGCACTCGTTGCTCAGCATCGCTTTCAGGAGGCCGAGCAGGTTGCGAAAGATCTCGTTGCGTTCGACCAGGACGTGCCGCAATACCGGGCGCAGCTCGGCGAGATTCAGATGGAGCTAGGTCAATACGACGCGGCCCGTCAGTCGTTCGATTCACTCTACAAAGTGCGCACGCACCTCTCGATCGCGCCGCGCCTCGCGCGATGGGCGGAGGTGAACGGCAATCCCACCTTTGCGCGAAAGCTTCTGTCCGACGCTCTCGCTGAGGCGAAGACGCGCCCCAATCTTCCGAAGGAGCAGCTCGCGTGGTTCCATCTGCGGTTGGGCGACATCGATATGCGAAATGGTCGAATGCGCGGCGCGCGCACGATGTTCGAGCAAGGTCTGGCGATCGAGCCGGGCGATTACCGGCTACTCGATGTTCTGGCTCAACTCGAGGCCGTCGAGGGACATCCGAAGAAAGCAATCGAGTATGGAGAGCGCGGCATTGCGGCGAAGCTCGACCCTGCGACACTGGGGACGATCGGCGACGCATATGCAGCATTAGGAGAGAACGGGAACGCCGAGGATTATTACAAGACGATGGAAGTCGCGGTGAGCGGCCAGCCGGGCGCTTACCATCGGGCGTGGAGCCTTTTTCTGCTCGACCACAACCGGCGGCTTCCCGAAGTGCTGGCGAATGTCGGGAAGGAAATCGAGACGCGAAAGGATGTTTATGGTTACGATCTGCTCGCTTGGGCGCTTCACAAGGCAGGGCGGAACAATGAGGCGCGCACAGCGATGAACAACGCGCGGCGCCTCGGAACGCGCGACGCAATGCTGTTCTATCACGCGGGGATGATAGAGCGCTCGCTCGGTGACGTGCGGCGTGCGCGATACTTCCTCAGCGAAGCGCTGAAGGTAAATCCTGGCTTCCATCCGACACACCCGCGCGAAGTACGTGCTGTTCTGGACTCGCTCGATCAAAAGGGAACGAGATAGGTGTCGGAGTTCCTGGCATTCGTGGAGCTCGGGTTCCGGCACATCACGAACGTCGGAGCGATGGACCACATCCTGTTCCTGCTCGCTCTGGCCGTGATCTATCGCGCGCGTGATTGGCGGAGCGCTCTCTGGGTCGTGACTGCATTCACCGTCGGGCATTCGATCACGCTAGCCCTCGCGGTAACCGGCGCAGTCGTGATGCCTATCAAGCTGATCGAGTTTCTGATTCCCGTGACGATTGTTGCGACCTGCATCGAGAACATCATCGTTCGCGACCGCGCGAGAGCTCCGCTCAAGGGCTACTATCGTCCTGTGTTCGCGGTCGTATTCGGCCTGGTGCATGGAGCCGGATTCGCCGACTACCTGAGAAATCTTTTTGTCGATCGGATCGCGCTGCCGCTGTTCGGCTTCAACCTTGGAATCGAGCTCGGGCAGATCGTTGTCCTGATTCTCGCCGCGGGCTTCCTCCTCTCGGCTGACTGGGCAATTCGACGAATCCGCAGCCTGAGCGCGGGCGACACCGCGCTTCGGCTGCGCGTTGTGGCGGTCTCGTCGGTTGTAATGGTGATTGCCGCACGGTGGGCTGTCGAGCGAAGCCCGTGGTGAGCTCGCGAGCTCGCGCGCGAAGGCTTCTTCCAGCCGCGATCGCGCTGATTGCGGTTAGCGCCGCGCCGTTGATCGCACATCCAATTCACACAAGTCTCGCCGAGCTCGTTTATGATCCATCCGCGAAGGAGATTCGCATATCGCTTCGCGTTTACGTGGACGACCTCACGAAAGCGTCCGCCAGATACAGTCGTGCCGCATCTCCTGATTCGCAAATGATTGCGTATGCGCGCGCGTATTTTGGCGTCGCCGACCGAAACGGGAAGGCGGTGGCGCTTGCCTCATGCGGCGAAACGCTGGTTGGCGATCTAATGTGGTTGTGTTTTCGCGCGCCAGCGCGCACTGGACCTTCCGGCTTCAGCGTCGCGCACAAAGTGCTCTTCGACCTTTACTCCGACCAGATCAACCTGGTTCAGGCGAATTACAACGGGAGAAAAGTCAGTCTGCTCTTTACCAAAGGCGACGGGTTCAAGAAACTGCAGTAGGTCTTACGGGCGGACAACTACAAAGCTTCAGGGACGCTTGCCCACAGGGACGCGCGCGACATCACCACGTACCTGTATAGATTGAAACAGGGGAACTCCGCGACCCTGCTCGAACCGGCCTGGAAGGAAGGCACGTTATGAAATGCAGGACGCTCCCGCTTGTGGCGGGCGTTGTATTTCAATGCATAACGTCCGCTGGTTACGGGCAGGATTCGACGAGTCGTCCCCTCCCTCCGTTGCCGTTGTCCGATTCTATCGTTAGCCCGCCGAGGCGAACCACTCTCGATACAGTTGTCATCACGGTCACGCGAGGTATTGGTACGTCACCGCTCGACGCACCGTTCGCGATGAGTGTTCTGCGACCCGATTCAGCCCGGCCCGGCCAGCGGCATACAGCCCTCGACGAGTCGCTCGCGCTGGTGCCGGGCCTCACCGCCGTAAACCGCACCAACCCGTCACAGGATCCGCGTATATCGATCAGGGGGTTCGGCGCGCGGTCAGCATTTGGAGTGCGCGGCGTGCGCGTTCTCCGCGACGGGATTCCGCTGACGCTTCCTGACGGCCAGACACCGGTGGACTATCTGAGTCTCGAATCGGTCGGCCGGATAGAAATAATTCGTGGAGCGGCTTCGGCCCTGTACGGTAACGCGTCCGGCGGTGTGATCGATCTCAGAACTGCTCCGCCACCAGCCACTAGACTCGGCGGTGAGATACGTCAATGGATCGGCGACTACGCATCGTCGCGCACCACAATCAAGGCCGGTGGCATCACCGGACCAACGTACTATCAGGCCGATGCGTCGCTGACACGAAGTGGCGGGTTTCGTCTCTACTCCCGGCAGCGCTCGACGAGCGGATTCGCGCGTGCCGGCGCAATTCTCGGGGGCACTGATTACGCGCTTCAGGTGCTCGCGCTCGACCTTGGTCTGGCGGAGAATCCGGGTGCGCTCACACTCGCGCAGTTTCAGTCGAATCCCAGAAACGCCGATCAGCCGTCGGTCAACAAGCTGGCTCGGAAGGAGGTTCGGCAGATTCAGGTTGGGATGACCGCTAAGAGACAGCTCGATCGTGACGAGATTTCTGCATCGGCATATATTGGCGGGCGATCGCTCTACAATCCATTGACGTTCGCTGTTGTCGATTTCGGACGCAGAACCTTCGGAGGAGGCGGACGTTTCACGCACAACTTCGATTCTGCAAAACCCAACCGGCTGACGCTTGGCTTCGACCTGCAAGGTCAGAACGACTCGCGGCGGAACTTTGCGAACTGCAACGACAGCCCGCCGTTGAG
>JBDSVO010000062.1:0-4657 GCA_039927215.1 Gemmatimonadaceae bacterium | reverse complement strand
GTCGAGGCTGCGCGCGATGCAATGCAGAAGCGCTTTGCTCTGCATGACAAGGCTGGCGAAACACATTTCAACATGCTGTCAGCACTCCACAAATCACTTCGCGGCAGTGATCCCAATGGAGCGCTTTACTGGATGGCGCGCATGATCGAGGGCGGCGAGGATCCAATGACGATTTTTCGCCGAGCTATCGCCATGTCCGCGGAAGACATCGGCCTCGCCGATCCGAACGCACTTCAGATCGCTGTCGCCGCCCGCGACGCGTACCACATGCTGGGCCCGCCGGAGGGTTATCTCCCGTTGGCGGAGATGATCATCTACCTGGCAACGGCACCAAAATCGAACACCGGCCTCCGCGCCCTGAACGCCGCATTCGAGGCGGCACGGGAGACGCCGGGCGCCCCGGTTCCATTCCACATACGCAACGCGCCCACAGCCCTGATGAAGGAACTGGGCTATGGAGAGGGGTACCAGTACGCTCATGGCGTCCCCGAGGCATACATCCCGCAGGAGTACCTGCCGGACGCGCTTCGGGGCTCCGTCTTCTACGAACCCGGACCCTTCGGGTTCGAGAAGGACATCGCGAAGCGGTTGGCATGGTGGAGCGAGCTGAAGAACAGGGTTGCTGATGAAAAAAACAATGAGGGCTCGGCCGTAGACGGCCCGGGCCAGGAGAGAAAGACCGATGCGTAGAAGAATTCTGATGGCGGCGATGGCGGCGGTCGCGCTCGGAGGCTGCGCGAGCATGGGTTTGGGTGGATTCAAGGAGCCCATCGTTCAGTTCAGCGATGTGAAGATCAAGGGGCTTGGACTGAGCGGCGGTGCGCTGGACATTGTCCTGAGCGTGTACAATCCAAATGGCTTCGACCTGAACGCCACGAGACTGACCTACAAGCTGATGGTCGAGGAGAAGGATCTCGGAAACGGAGTGCTCGACCGGGCGTTCCGGGTGAAGAATCGCGACTCAACGTTCGTGACCATCCCGGTGGACTTCACTTACGCGGGCCTCGGCGCGGCCGGCCGACAGCTCTTGTCGAGTGGCGCTGTGAACTATCGCGTTATCGGCGACGTGACGGTCAATACGCCATTGGGTAACTACACGCTGCCATACGACCAGCGGGGCCGTTTCTCGAGCTTCGGTGGCACCAGCCAGCAGAGAAGGTAAGACTATCGCGCGAGATTTGATCGAGCTTCAATCCCCCGTCGAAAGAGCAATTCTCGTCGGGGTGCAGATAAAGGGGCCGCACGGCCGCCCGAACGGAAACGGATCGGCGGGGCCGGCGCCCCTTACGCGTTCGCAGGCAATGGATGAGCATCTCGACGAGCTGCAGCAGCTCGCTGACACGGCGGGTGCAGTAGTGGTCGGTCGCGTGACGCAACAGATCGACCGCCCGAATCCCGCGACGTATCTCGGCAAGGGGAAGATCGAAGAGCTCAGCCGCGTGATCAGCGACACGAGCGCGACGGTGATCATCTTCGACGACGAGCTGACACCCGCGCAGGGAAAGAATATCGAAGACGCCACCGGGCAGCGCGTCATCGATCGCGCCGAGCTCATCCTCGACATTTTCGCGACGCGAGCGCGCTCGAGCGAGGCGCGGATGCAGGTGGAGCTGGCACAGCTCCAATACATGCTGCCGCGACTGACCCGAATGTGGACTCACCTCGAGAAGTTTCGCGGCGGCATCGGCGTGCGGGGCCCGGGAGAAACGCAGCTCGAGACTGACAGACGGCTTATCAGCAGCCGGATACGAGTTCTGCGACAGCGTCTGGAAGACGTGCAGAAATCACGTGAAGTGCAGCGCACATCGAGGCGAGGCGAATTCCGCGCCAGCCTCGTAGGCTACACGAACGCGGGAAAATCTTCGGTGCTTCGCGCGCTATCTGGAGCCGATTCTGTGTTCGTGGAAGACCGGCTCTTCGCCACGCTCGATGCGCTGACGCGAGAGGTGAAGCTCGATGACGCAAACTCGATCCTTATAACCGACACCGTTGGATTCATCCGCAAGCTTCCACACCATCTGGTCGCCTCGTTCCGAGCCACGCTGGAAGAGGTGAGCGAAGCCGACCTGCTCCTGCACGTAATCGATGTTTCTCATCCGGCGTGGAATGAGCAGCGCGCTGTCGTCGAGAGCGTGCTGGCGGAGCTCGGAGCCGGCGCGAAGCCGGTACTTAACGTCTTCAACAAGATCGACAGAATTCCTGAGGAGGATATCCTCGCGCGTGAAACGGAAATCCGGAACCTGATTCCTGAATCCGTGTTCGTATCGGCAGCGGCGCCGGGGGGACTCGAGCCGCTCTGTCGCGCTTTGTTGGCAACGTTACGAACGCGCCTGCCGATAACCGAGATTCGGGTGCCCGTGACAGCGGGGAAGCTGCTCGCCGAAATCCATCGCGACACCGAAGTGCTCGATCAGGTGCATGAAGGCGAGGAGCTGATACTGCATGCGCGAATGGATGCGTCGGTTGCCGGTCGCCTCAGGAAAGCAGGGGCAGCGGTCGGCAACTCGCACTGAGCGTCGATTGTACGGAAGCGCATGATGGGTAGCGGGTAATCCCGCCTGTGCTTATTATGGAAGGCTATGTCCCCCGCCTCCCCCACCCTGAGCCTCGTCGCCTGGCTTAGCGCTGTCTTCCTCCTTGCAACCTTCGCCAGCCTGCTGATAACGCCGCTAGTCATACGGACTGCGCGCGCGCTCAGGCTGTATGACGCACCGGACGGCGTGCGACGGCTTCACGCATCGCCGGTTCCGCGTTTGGGCGGAGTCGCCGTGTACCTCGTCACGGCGCTGGTCACGCTCGGAGCCTTCTACCTCGGCACCGTCACCTTCGTGCCGGGACACGCGATCTTTCAGGGCGACGCGCGAATGCTCACGGGCGTTTTCATCGGCGCCTCCCTGTTGTTCTTCGTCGGCCTGCTCGACGATGTGCGCGGCCTTCCGCCGAGCGCGAAGTTCATCGCCCAGATAGCGGCTGCCATAATTGCCTACTATTTCGGCATACGCATCGATAGTGCGACACTTGGCTACGGTGTCGGAGTTCCGGTCGGCATTCTTTCCGTGCCGCTCGTTCTACTCTGGATCATCGGCGTAACTAACGCCTACAATTTCATCGATGGGTTGAACGGGCTCGCGGGAGGGATAGCAATCGTCGCCTGCGTGACAATCGCAATCGCGGGCGTGACGCTCGCCAACATTGCGGTACTGGTGCCTGCTGTCGCCCTCGGCGGAGCGATGTTCGGATTTCTGCACTTCAATTTTCCAAAGGCGCGAGTTTTTCTCGGCGATTCGGGAAGTTTGAGTACCGGGTTCCTGCTCGCTGTCCTGCTCCTCAAGGCTGCAGAAGTGCCCGGTCCATCGGTTCTCGTAGTTGTGCCGATCCTGGCCTTGTTCGTTCCCCTCCTGGATGTAATGCTGGCGATCATGAGGCGCTGGCTTCGCGGTGTTCCGCTCTCGGGTGCCGACGCACGCCACATCCATCACCGGTTGATGGCACTTGGCTTGAGCCAGGAGCGCACTTCGATCTTCCTGTGGGGTCTGGCGCTGGCAATGGCTGCATTCGGCCTCATCATGGCTCTCACAGCGCCGTACGTCGCAACGTCGATCGCCGTCTTCGGACTAGTGGGACTCAGCATTCTGGTGATATACGGCACGAACCTCCTTTCCTACGACGAACTCGTCGTAGCCGGCGAAGTGCTTCTCACCGCGCCGTCGCGCGCGCGTAGAGTGATAAGCGATCAAATACTCGCTCTCGACCTGATGGCGCGGATCCAGAACGCGCGCGGAATCGATGAGGTCGCTTCGCTGCTCTCGGCTACCGCGCCGAGCTTCGGTTTCTTGAGGATGGAGCTCGTGGCCGCGGATGGGTCCTCTTTGAGCGGTGACTCCGAGATACCGTTGGCGTGGGCGTGGAAGCTCGAGTATCCCATTCGGCCGCCACTCGAAAACGGAGCGGCGCCGGTGTACAAGCTCTCCATCTGGTGCAGGGCCGGGTACAACGTGAGGCCCTTCGGCGCAGAGCGCGCCGCGAAGATCATCGCGCCGGGACTCGAGCAATGGCTGCTCGGCGAGGCCGCCCGCACGTCGCATGAGCAGGCGGCGAGCGGCTACGGTGTCGAGGGGATCATCAGTCCAGCCAAGCGGCGGCCAATCGCCTGGCGGAGCAGAAAGCGTTAACCCCGCTCGCTAGTTATTCGCCCCGGCGTACTCGTAGCGGTAGTAGCCGGAGTACATCGGAACCTTGGCGTCTGGATCATTCAAGACCGCTCCGACAACTCTGGCGCCGACTGCGGCAAGCTGCTGTAATGCCTGCTGTGCGGCGTCACTCTCGGTTGCCCCGGCTCTCAGCACCAGCACAACGCCGTCAGACAGTGTAGCAAGGATTGCCCCGTCGGATGCTGCGAGCAACGGCGGAGTGTCGAGGATGATGAGATCGAACGCCTCGGAGAGTGCGGCCAGACACTTTCGCATCCGCTCACCGCCGAGCAGCTCGGACGGATTTGGCGGCAACACGCCGGATGGAATTATATAAAGCCCCGGGGTGTCGGTCTCACGCGTCACGGCTTCAGGCTCTTCTCGACCGAGAACCATGTCGGAGATTCCGGGCTCGCGACCGATGTCGAACACTTTGTGAAGTCGGGCGCGACGCAGATCGCAGTCGA